>JAUWKK010000323.1 GCA_030614245.1 Planctomycetota bacterium
GGGGTATTTCGGCATTTCGTGCGTTTCAGCGCCCAGAATCGCTTGACCCCTGCCGGCCTCCACGCATCGGCCGGACTTGTGGGGAAAGATCAGGGCTGAAGCCCCAGGCTTTATCCCTTGGCCGCTACGCGGCCAGCGATCAGCTTGCATGCGATTCGGGTTGAAAACATCCATTGCCTCTGGATCACGGTTGGCGAGCATACCCCACGATCTGGGGTCATACCCCTCCACATACAGACTCTTTACAACACGATGCCCTATGGCTACAATCCAAAGACCCCAGGCCTGGGATAGAAAAGGAGATAGTTGACAGGAGAGCAGGCGAAAACAAAAGAATTCAATCTTTCGACCGTTCAACTGTTCCACTGTTCAACTGTTCCCACCAGTGGCTTCAGGAAAAAAGACCGAATCGCATCCCTGAAGTCTGAAGCCTGCAGGCTGGAGCCTTCTGGAAGAGAGTTGAAAGGTGAAAGTGGAAAGTGGAAAGAGGCGGATTGTCTACTCTCAACTTTCTACTCACAACTGCTCTCATTAGACTTCCTGTCTCATTACATGACATTGTCTGCACGGAGTAGTAACGTGGCGAAGTCCAAGAAGAAGAGCAAGAAGCAGAAGAAGACGCTGGACCGCCAGCAGCTTCGCGAACTGCTGCTGAGTGCCCGCACGAGGACTGCGCTCGATCTGAGAGAGCTGTCGATGGACATCGGCAGGCATTCGCGCACGCCCGGCAGCGACCTGGTCTGGATTGCAGCGTATGATTTTGATGAGAAGGTCGCGAGCCTGGCCGCCGGCATCTTCACGTTCATGATCCAGGAGGAGATGATTCCGGAGGATGTGAAGTACCGCATCGCCGATACAGCGCTTCCGGAACTGTCCCAGGCGCTCAGGAATCCGTCGCTCTCCGATGACCGGAAGTACCCGCTCGGCGCGATGTACGTGATTTGCGGAGGAGACCTCAGAGGCGAGGAGCTGTCCGGGTTTTTCAAGGACTTTGACGCCGCTTCGCATCGTGCGGCTCAGCACATGGCCGAGGATGTCAATGACAGCCATGCATCCTTGATTGAAGTACTGGCATCAATGGGCATGCTTGAACCGAATGAAGAGCTGACCGAGCAGGAATTCCTGGCCGGCCTCGACCTTTGCAGCATTGTGTGCGAAACTAAACCTGAAGCTGCGTCGAGCTTGCTGGGCGCTATAGCGGCCATTGCCGCCGAGCACCATTTCGATCTCGATGCAGCGGAAGCCGCACTGGAAATGATGGCGGAGACGCGCTGCGCAAGGGCGGCCTGGTGCCTCGATGAACTGGCACGCTGGCCAGGCATGTTCGAGCTCGGCGACAGCGCGCGCGAACTTGCTGAAGAACTGACCGCCGCGGGCGTCAACGCACAGCCTCCGCCTCCGGCACCGCTGAAATCCGGCAACGTTAGCTGCACCGACAATGCCGGCGACAGGATGATGAGGCTGACCTTCCAACTCTCCGAAGAGAGAGCGATCTGCTGCGTCATTCTCCTCGATGAGTCGTCCGGCATCAAGGGTGTCTTCACGGTCGCGGAGGAAGAGGAAGACGGCGCCGATGAGGCGCTGTTGCCGCCTGTGCACAACATGCCTGAAGCACCATGCACGGGTGAACTTGCCCGTGAGCTGCTGGCGGACGCCTGGGTCTCCAATGAAAAGGCCGACGAACTCTTGCCTGCGGGCCTCTTCATCCTGCGCGGATTGCTCGGCGGCGCGCCTATCCTGCCGAAACGACGCAAGCCCCGTCTCGATGCTTACGATCCGGACAACATCGCGGATGCGAAGAAGCTGCTGAAAAACTCCGGCATCATCGCCACCCGGCCGCCGTTCGCGTACGTCCTGTTCACATCAACCGCCGCATACGACTACGTCTCCGATAGCCGGGAGAGCGCCGAAGAGCCTGACAAGAATTACGTGGATGCTTTCATCCGACGTGCGATGCCTCACGAGCGCGATATCATGCTCTCTCGAATGGCGACGAATCTGGAACTGGAGGCCCTCGCCGGCCGTGCGGGCGAAGAAGCCTGCAAGACAGCCGCCCTCGTATATGACGCAGTGGCTCACGAAACCATTCCGTCCGAGAGAATCCCGTTCCTCCGGAGAATAGCCGAAGCTTCCATAGATCAGATCAACACGAACCTCGCTCTCGGCTTCACCAGCCAGGAAGAAGCCAACGAAACCCTCATGCGTGCCGAGGAGGCCGGCGTTTTCGATGATCTCTTAGACGAAGACTGAGAGTGACCGAAGCTTGTGATAATCTATTCGCCAGGAGACTACCGTGGGCGGTTGGTTCCGTTTTTAGAGTACTATCTGAATAAGTGCCACGGGCGTGTGCCACGATGCGCGGAAAAAGGCTCCGCCGGGCTGAGCCGGCCGTCATGTCGGGTGGCACGGTCTACCGCCTTGGGTAGGCCGTGAACACGTCCAAGGTTCCCTTGAACGTGCCACCCTCTCACCGCTTCCCGCGCTGTCCGGTGCGTTTGTTGCGGCGCGTGGGCGGCTTGCGGAACTGCTGCATCACGACGGCGGCGGGTTGGCGCTGGTGGACGGCTTCGGCCATTTGTTTCATGTAAGGATCGATGTGCCTGAAGAAGCGCAGGTAGCCCTTGCAGAGGTAGTTGATATGTGGCTCGCCGCTGCCGCCCGGCGTGATGCGGTTCTTGGGGCAGCCGCCGTGGCAGGCAAAGTTCACGGGGCAGTCTTTGCACGATTGCGGGCGGGCCTCGTTCTTGTCGTTGCCGAACCGCTCCTGGAATTCGCAGTCGACGAGCTCCCGCAGCGGCGTTTCCATCAGGTTGCCGAGCCTGTGTTGCGGTGTGACGAAATGGTCGCAACTGTATATATCGCCGTTGTGCTCGATTATCAGTGCCCGGCCGCAGACTTCGGAGAAGACGCAAAGGGGCACGCGATAGCCCATCCACGCTGCGAGTGCTACGTCGAAGGTCTGGACGAATATCTCTCCGACGTCCTTGCGCACCCACTCGTCGAAGATTTCGCAGAGGAAGTTGCCCCACTGGCCGGGCGTGACGGAGTGTTCGCTGACTTCGCCGGGCTCTCCGGGGATGGGGACGACGATGGGGATGAACTGCATGAACTGTACGCCGCTTTCCTTGAAGAAACGATAGACTCTGCGCGGATGCTGGGCGTTGAGCCGATGGACCGAGCAGAGGACGTTGAACTCGACTTTGTGCCGCTGCAGCCGCCGCATCGTCTGCATTACGCGTTTGTGCGTGCCGTGGTCCTGCGGGTCGCGCCGGTATGGGTCGTGCAGTTCGGGCGGCCCGTCGAGCGAGAGGCCGACGAGGAAGCTGTTGTCGTGCAGGAACCTGCACCACTCGTCGTCGATCAGGATGCCGTTGGTCTGGAATGCGTTCGACACGCGCTGTCCGGGCCGGGCGTATTGACGCTGATACTCGACGGCCCGGCGGAAGAAATCGACGCCCATCAGCGTCGGCTCGCCGCCCTGCCAGGCGAACA
>JAUWKK010000138.1 GCA_030614245.1 Planctomycetota bacterium
CTCTTCGATACGGTCTGTTGCCAGACCGCACTGGCTGCGTAGGCCGCCGACAGGCGGCTTCGAGCAGCGACTTCTGTACGGGGACGGACCCGCACAGGTAGGATTTGAGCCGCCGAAACGACTCGCAGCGTTTGAGACTAAGCGTGACGTACCTACGATTCACACCCCTTTCAGGGCTGGAGAAGCCAGTCTCGATAAAGATTCTTCGTCGCTAGGCTCCTCAGAATGACATGAAAACAACAGTCCGCTCGTAGCTGCATGTTCAGTATATGTCGCTCCTGTTAGTAGGGTATTCTGACATCTGCCTGCGGTCCGTTTGAAGCGTCCGGGCTACTCGCCGTCGGCTTCGCGGCGGGCTGCATCTATAATATCGGCGCACCGCGCGAATTCCTCGAGCCTGTAGCATGCCAGTGCCTTGTGAACGCTGGCCTGCACTTGCTCCCACAGCTTGTGGAGCCCGCATTCCGCCTGCACGCTGCACGGGTGGAGGTCTCCGTGCCGCAAGAGGCATCGCGTCAGTTGCATCGCGGGGCCGTATGCTGAGATTATCTCGGCCAGGGTGATCTGTGATGGGGGCTTCGCAAGGGCGATGTGATTGGTGCCGATGGGCGTGACGATGCCGTCGCGGATGAGAGGGGCGACAACTTTTGAGAGGTACCCCGCCGCGGTGTGCTGTTCGTGGGCCATTTCGGCCACGCCGGCCCCCTCGGGTGAACGCGCAAGGCGGATCGCCACGCGCAGGCCATAGGCGAGTTTCTTGGATATTACCATCGTGTTCTCTCCGCCGGCAGGGGAGTCTCCGGTTATCAGGGTGCGCCTGCCGGCACGGTTGCGACTATTGCTCTTCTCCAACAGGCCCCTGGGTCTTGCCGTCGATGAATTGACGGACAATCACGTTCTTGGTCGCCTGGATTTCGAGAGGCGTTCCGACTTCTATGATCCGGCCGCCGAAGAGCATGGCGATGCGGTCGGCGATCATGAACGCGCTTTCCATGTCGTGCGTGACTACTATCGACGTGACGTTCAGCTTGCGCTGCATATCGATGATGAGTTCGTTGATACGGTTGGCCATGATCGGATCGAGGCCGGACGTTGGTTCGTCGTAGAGTAGTATCTCCGGTTCGAGTACGAGCGATCGGGCCAGGCCGGCCCGCTTCTTCATTCCGCCGCTCAGACTGGCCGGCATCAGGTGGCCGGCGCCGTTGAGCTCGACCAGTGCGAGTTTCTCGTCCACGATTCGCCTGATCTCCGCCTCAGGCAGGTTCGTCAGTTCGCGCAGCGGCAGTGCGACGTTCGCGTCGACGGTCATCCAGTTGAGCAGCGCGCCCGACTGGAACAGCACTCCCAGCCGCCTGCGCACGAGATCTATTTCATTCCCTGAAGCCGTCGTTACATCGACGCCGTCGACGAGTATCCGGCCGGAATCGGGCTTCAGCAGGCCGGTGATGTGCTTGAACGTGACGCTCTTGCCGCTGCCGCTGCGGCCGATGATCACCATCGTCTCGCCGCGGTCGACCTTCAGCGACAGCCCATCGAGCACTTTCGTGCCGCCCAGTTCCTTATGTACGTCGATCAGCTCGATCATTGGCACTGCTTGATCATCAGTAGAGATGACGGATGAAGCTCGTGATGAAGTAGTTGAAGACGAGGATGAGTATCAGCGATACGACGACCGATCGCCTCGTCGCCCTGCCGACGCCGACGGCTCCCTCGGTTGCGCGGAGCCCTTCGCTGCAGCCGACTATTGCTATCGTTACCCCGAAGACCAGCGACTTGACCAGCCCTCCGAAGATGTCCGTCAGTGTCAATACGTCCAGAGCCTTGTTGAAGTAGACGTGATAGCTGACCGACATCTGGTAGTATCCCACGAGGGCCCCGCCGATGATCCCGACGATGTTGGCGTAGACGTTAAGCACAGGAGCCATGATCATCAGCGCCACGAGCCGGGGCATCACGAGAAAGCGCGGCACGTCGATCGACATGACCTCGAGGGCGTCGATCTCCTCCGAGACTTTCATAGTGCCCAGTTCGGCGGCCATGGCCGAGCCGACGCGTGCGGCAAGGATCACGCCCGTCCAGATGGGGCCCATCTCGCGGCACATCGATGCTGCAACAATCGTGCCGATCTCGGCCTTGGCACCGTAACGCATCAGTTCGATGCCCACCTGGAGAGCCAGCACCATGCCCGTGAAGAGCGCAACGAGCATCGTCACCGGCAGGCTGGCTATGCCGCAGATGAACATCTGCCGGAGTATCTCGCGGCTCTTGCAGAATACGGCGCGCATCGCCAGCAGCGCCCGGCCCAGCAGCAGCATCCCGTAGCCCACTCGCGAGACGGCACCCAGCAGCCACCCACCGAGATTCGAGACCGCGGTGTTTACTGCTGAAGGATTACCGGCCGATGCGTCCATATATGCTTCCCGATCGATCTCTTCAGTTATCGCGTGAGTGGAAGGTACAGCAGCCGCACGTGCCGGCGGCCGTGGCTGCTGCCGTATTCCAACAGCCCCATCAGCAGGCTGAGCCGCTTGCCGTCACCGTCGCGGCGATAGCTCGCAAGCGGGCCAAGCTGCACCGTGCGGCCTTCAGGGCCGCGACCGTGGCGATACAGACGCCACAGAAACCGCGTCGACCGCCCGCCGTCAGCCTCCCAGGTATACTCGAATAGCTTCCAGAATACGGACCAGTTCCGGTCGAAGCCGTCCGGATCGCGGAACCACAGCAGCGAGAGCGTCGAGAATCCGCCCGAACTGCCGTCCTCGTCGCCGCCGCGGCCATGGTACTGAAACAGCGGCCACAGGATCGTCGAGCGATCCTTAACGCTCGAGGCCTTCTGATGCCCGATGATGTCACGATAGAACGGCCAGGAGCGGGTCTCTTCGCACCGTTCGAGCTTGCCGTCGGCGATGGAATGGCCATAGAACGGCCAGGCGATGTAGCTGCGCTTGCTGGACGGCCTCGTTACCGTGCCGTAGAACGGCCAGAACTGCACGCGGTCGAGCTTGGGCCTGTGCTCGCGGCGGAAGAACGGCCACGGAGCGATGTACTCCCAACTGCCGTCGCCGCGCCTGCCGAACGAGAAAAAAGGCCAGAGTACGGTGAACGACCGGGCATCCGGCGTGTTATCCCAGCCGAAAAGCGGCCAGAGCATGAACCGGCTCCGCTGCGTCTCGCCCTGCGCGGGCCTGCCGCTGAAATGCACAAACGGCCAGAGCACCGAGTAGCCCGCCGGCTCGCCCTTGACCTTGTAGCGCATGAAGAACGGCAGCACGCGGAACGACCGGCTGTACGGGCTCGTGGTCTTCGCAATCAGCGGGAAGAGCACATTCCACGCACGGCGGCCGTTGTCCATCTTCGAATCGGAGTAAAGCGGGAACGCCAGGAAGCGGATCTCGCTGCGCCCGAGCAGGCCCTTCAGCTTGCCGCCGAGCGGGAATACGGCAAAATAGCCGCCCGTTTTCGGATCACTGCCGCCGAACAGCACCGGGAAGAGCATCCAGTTGCGGTCAGTGCCGTCGGGGCCTGTCTTCGAGTTGTCCCAGTAGATTGGAATGATGCGCACGCGGCTGTCATCCGGCTTCGAGCGCACCAGCAGGATCGGCCACAGGCCCTGCCACTCGGTAACATTTTCATCGGGCTCGATGCGATAGTTGAACAGCGGCCGGACGGCATACTGGTCGTAGTCCCGGCCGTTCTGGACATCGCCGAAGGGCCACAGCACCTCGGTGCGCGAGCCAGCCCGCCTCGGCGGCCCTGTTTCGCCGAGCTGCGGCTCGTGTTGCAGCACGGGCCATGCGTCGATCGTGGTCGCATGCCGGCAGCCTGCTGCCAGCAGGCACAATGCAACGGCGAATCCGGTGATCTGGCGTGCAGTCATGGGGTCAGAAACGATCCTTGAGACATATCCCGCCGGCTCATCTTCAGCAAGACGCTCGAGGTATTATCAATGGCCGCTCATAGAAAAACAAGAGGGATTGGGGATTTGCGAGCATCCGCAGGGACGGTTGCTCCACATTAGGAGTCGAGATGGCGGCGGATGCGCTGTTTGAGGTGTTCAGAGGCCGCGTTGCCGCGCCAGGCCAGGCGCAGGACGACGCGCATGCACGCGTCAGCCGTGGTATATCGCTTGCAGCCGCGACACTTTACCAACAGCTTGGCTCGCAAATCGCCAGGATGCTTGGGTGTCACTTCTTCAGCGAGTTCAGCGGACTTGCACTTCGGCTTGAAGTCTTCCAACGGGAGAGCCTAGCCAGTAATCTGCGCCCACGGACACATTAGTCTTGGATTTAACACACGCAGTCCAGGAAAAGTTCCACAAAACTTCTGGTATGGGCTGTTCCTGGTGCGACCAGTTTTCTTCGTGGGCGATGAGTGCCCTATTCTCCGGCCAGTTCGTCGGTTCCCACCAGCGTTGCGTCTCCGATTCGACGTCCACCGAAGCGTTGGCCGATCTGTGCGAAACGCTCCGGGTTGTCGGTGGTGTAGCAGCGGAGCGTGCCGGGAGCTGTGCTGTTGATTTGGAGATTTCTCGAGCGGAGGCGCTGCTGCACTTCGACTGCGGCGCCCCGGGCGGAGCTTATGAGCGTTACGTCCGGCCCCATGATCTCGCCGATGGCATCATACAGCAGCGGATAGTGTGTACACCCGAGGATGAGCGTTCGCGTCCCCTCGCTCTTCAAGTCGCGCAGGTAGTCTTCGAGTGCGTATCGGACAATGGGATCGGAGATCTCGCGGCCCTCTTCGACTATCGGGACGAGCAGCGGGCAGGCCTTGCCGATAACCCTGCGGGCCGGATCGAGTTCGGCGATGGCCCGCTGGTATGCTCCTGAAGCTATCGTGGCTTCGGTGCCTATGACACCGATCGGGCCCGGCGTCTCCGCTGCGGCGGCAGCGGCACACGGGCGGATTACATCGACGAGCTCTACGGGGCCCGCCGCCTCGAGCTGCTCGCTCGCGGCCGCTGATGCCGTGTTGCACGCCACGACGATCATCTTCGGGTCGAATCGCAGCAGGAAGGCCATATCCTCCAGCGCGAATCTGCGGACGGTTCGGATTGACTTGATGCCATACGGAACGCGTGCGGTGTGGCCGAGATAGATGATGTTTTCGGCGGGCATGACCGCGAGGAGCTCCTGCACGACCGTGAGCCCGCCCAGGCCGGAGTCGAATACGCCGATGGGGCGGTCGTTTGCGGCGGTCCGTTCTTCACGCGGCGATACGTCGGATGCTCTCGTCAAGCGCTGTTCTCCCAATGATTTGCCGAGCCCGTTCGCAGGAATACACTACGGCCTCGGCTTCTCGCCAATGGGTGCCGCAGCCGGACGGATTGCCGGGCGGCTCTCGGGCTCACCGGCCGCTCCGCTCATCCACGTTCCTGGCGAAACGCAAGAGCCTGTGGATCGGCAGCGCGGCGATAAGCAGCAGGGTCCAGTTCCGGAGGCAATCCATGTCAATCAATGCCATTACGCCCAGAAACACACCCGAAATGACCAGCGCAACAAGTGACAGCGCCAGGAATGGGTGCGCATTTGATACCAGCATCGGGAGCAGATACACGCAGCCAAGGCCCGCAGCTCCCGCCAATACGCCGGATATGAGCACAGACTTTATCGCCTTGAGCATTACGCCCATCCCGTAGCCGCCGCAGCGCCTGAGCCGCCATGCAAATACCGGAAACTGCACGAACTGCGCCGCAGTGAAACCGGTCACGGCGCCCGTGTAAGCCGACACGTCACCGCCGAGGTCGCGCCCAACAACTGCACCCACCCACACGAAGAGAACGCCGCTCACAACAGAGACAGCCTCGAAGACGAGTTGATACGATGGATACCGCAACGTCAGGAACGCCGCTTTCTGAAGAGCTATGAACGTCCTGATGAACCCCGATATGCACAGCAATTGCAGCAGCGGGATCATCGGCTCCCATTTGTGGCTGAATACGAGTGGTACGAGGAACTTCGCCCCCACCGCCGAGATCAGAAAGAAAGGCGTCGCCATCAGGAGAAAGCCCTTCGCCACGGTGAGATACTTGCAGGCGGCATCCTGTTTGGTCGTATCAAGCCGGCTGATGGCTGAATAGGCCACGCCAACTGATCTGGGCGCCAGCGTACCCGAGACGAGCACCGTCCAGCGCTCTGCCATCGAGAAGTATCCAAGCCCTATCTCGCTTACGATTCCGCCGGCAGCAAGGTAGTGAAGCCTCCGTGATGCGGCGCTGACGGTGTTTGTTACCAAAACAGCCCGACCGAAGACCAAGTGCTTCCTGACCTCCTGCCAGTGGAAGCCAATGGCAGGAATACCGCTGGAGAATGGGCCGCAGACCAGGAAATTCACCACCGAGCCCGTCAGGAGCCCGATGGCCAGGCTCCATGCACCCATGCCGCACTTCGCGCAGGCAATCGTCGCGACGGTCGCGGTCAAGGCCATCAGTACATCTGCCCAGAAGAGCACATGATATCTCAAGTTTCGGCTGTGGCGCGTGCGCAGAAAGCCTATTGCCGTGTCGAAGATGAGCGTCAGCGAACAGAAGGCCAGAAGGTCGAGCGAAGGACGCGACGTGCCCAGAGCGGCCAAAACGCCCCAGATCCCGACAAAAATCCCGCAAAACGCCATGCCCGCGCCGGCAGTCAACCAGAACAGCGACGATTCGGCGGGCCGCGACAAGCTGCGAGCACGTATCATACTCGGCCACACGCCCAGCGAGCACACGGGCAGGGCTATGACTACAAAGACACTCACCCACACCATCCGTCCGTAGTCGGCTGGGTCCAGAAGCCTTGCCAGGATCGGTATCCGCACGACCATCATCAACGTGACTATCGCCGCACCTGCGCCCACCCACCCCACACCACGAACCGCGCGAACCCTGAGTTCATCTACTTGCTCAGGTGATGACGCGGTATCCACGTCCCCATTATCGTCACTTGACACGGATGACCCTCGGGACCGGCGTGTTTCCCGTCGATTCGCCGCCAAGCATAGGAGAATTCACGCGCATCTTCAAGGGGTTGCGACCGGTAGGGGCGGTTCGCGAACCGCCCCTACACCCGGCAAGCCGTCGCGGCGGTGCGTCTCATGCGGAGGCCGACAGCAAGCCCGGTCAATCGCCCAGCGGCCGGCAGAGCCGGTCGAGTATCGGAGCGTTCACATCGTGCCCGCCCCGGCGCAGATAAGTACCATCAAACAATACCGCCCGGCCCTTCGGCCTCTTCTCAAAGACGGCGATGCGTGCATCGGTGGTCCACTCTTCATATTCGAGCGGCGGCCGGCTGGGTTCCCCGGCGGGATTCAGCAGAA
>JAUWKK010000054.1 GCA_030614245.1 Planctomycetota bacterium
GCCTCGCGGGAGACAGGCAGCCGCAGCACAACGAAATCATACGGGCCGGGCTCGGGCCAGGCTCGAGCATCGTGGCCCGCCTGGACGCCCCTGCGCCAGGTGGCGACATCGCCCCCGGCCTCGGCAAGCGTCCCGACGACTAATCCGACGTCATCACCGATCACCAGCCCGGAGCCGGAGAGCTCGAGCGCCGGCAGGCATTCGGCCATTACTTTCGCAGCCGCCTCCCGCCGCCAGCCGGGGATGGTCAGCTTGCGCGGTTTCTGAAGTTTCTTTTTCATGGCGGTATTTTAGCATAGTTGCACGGATGAACCAAGTGGGGGAAAATTTATCTGAGCCGGTTGCCCTGCTCCGATATGGAACCACGGATTAACCCGCCATACCCGCCATTTTGCGCGACTATTTCGGCTTCTTCTCGGCGGTCTCGGTCAGGTCCGTCGAGAGGAACCCGACCACGCTCAGTTTGACGGTGAATACGGTGTTCTTGCCGGCCAGCCTGGCGAAGTATCGGCCAGCCTTGGTCAGGCCGCCGATGCACAGTTGCAGCGTCTCGCCGTTCTCAAGGCCGATCGTGACGGTGATTATCGGCCTGTCGAGGCCGTACGGAGCGAAGTCCTTGACGTCCTCAGCTATCACGTCCACGGCGTTGAGCGTCGAGAGCCGCCAGAGGATGTCTTCGACGACCCGCTGGTCTGCCCTGCCTTCGACGGGCTCCTTCAGCATCCACTCGCCCTTTTCGAGCGAGCAGACATGCAGCTTGCCGCCGCGATCAATGCTGAGTTTCCTCACGCCGGCCTTCTTGAAATCGAAGACTCGGCGGCTGACGTACGTCAGATAACCGGCGGTGAGCTTGCCGTGGCTCTCACCCGAGACTCGGATAATCGCCGGCTCCTCGGTTCGCTTGACGTAGCAACTGTCTCCCTCCGTCTTGCCGACGATGAAGCTGATCGTGCGCGCAGCCTTCTCGGCGGGGTCGCCACTCTCAGTCCGCTTTCGTTCGAGCGCGGTGACCGTCACGGTCGCGGCCGGGTCTTTCAGGCCGAACCTCCCGGCATCCGAGTCGTTCTCGGCGGGCCAGTCCAGGGCTTCAAGCTTTGTTATCGCCGTGACGAGATCGCCGACCGCCTTCAGGTCGGTATCGCGCTCCCCGGGGGCGGACATCTTCCAGTTGTCGTCCTTGCCGGCACGGCTCAGCGCGATCTCCGTCCCGCCGCTCTCGATCTTCACCTCCACCACGTCATCGGCGGCGAAGTCGACCACGTCCCGGTCGCGCAGGTCGGCCACCTTCTTCACCAGGTCGGTCAGCAGTTCTATCTTGACGGTGAAGATGACTTTGTTGCGCGTGGTCCTGGCGTAGAGTTGGCCGTTGCCGTCGCCGGGATTGCCGATGGCCAATTCACGGACCGGTTCACCCTCTCTAATCGACCAGAGCCTCGCCCTGACGACGGGCTTGTCGAGCCCGTACTTCACCACGTCGGCGGTAGTGGCACCGTCGGTTATGAACTTCTCACGGTCTGCGAAGCGTATCTTCTCGACGAGTTCGCCGACGGCCTGCTGGTTGGCGCGGGCGGCAACCGGGCTGGTGATCCGCCATCGGCCGTTCTTTTTCACGCACGTCAGGCTGCGGCTGCGGTAGCTCATCTCGAGCTTGTTGATGCGGTGCGTATGGAACCGCAGGACGTCCTTGCTGCGATACGCGGCGAGTTCCCTGCGGATTGTGCCGACAACCGCATCGCCGACCACCCTGACGGCATCTTCCGCTTCGAGTTTCACGTAGACATTGCCTTCGCCGGATGCGTCGGGCAGAGCAGGCTTGCCGATAAGCAGTGTGACTGGCTCGCGCTTCCAGTCCTCGGCGAAGATGACGGTGACCTTGCCTGAAGGTTTATCGAGGCCGTAACGGGCGAGGTCCTTCGCTTCCGAGCTGCCTTTGTTCTTCATGCCGTTGAGCGCGGCGATGATGTCGGATATCTTGAAGTTATCGGCCCAGTCGCCGATCGGCTCGATGATATCCCACTTGGCGACATACCACTCGGGGTCCTTGATCTGCTCGAATACGATCCTGTCCGTCTGACCGTCTGTCGTGCGCTCGATCTCGACTCTATGCACGCGCTTCTCGTCGCTCCCTACGGCCAGGATGCTGGTTTCGCGCGCATCGTCGGCCCCCTTGCGCACGTACCGGCTGCGGATGAAGACGGCGGTCTCCACGATGCACAGCGCGGCCAGGATTATCGTCGTCTTCCTTCTCATCAGCAGCTCCCGGCTCAACTCCGCCGAATGAAATAGACGATACAGCCTGCGACGAGCGCTATGCCGGGCACACCTATCACCGTCAGGTAGAAGATGATCACGCGCTGAGCATCGCTATAGCTGATGGTGCCGACCTTCATCGTCTTGGGCAGAATGCCCAGCTTGCCTTCCTGCTCGGTGAGCCAGTTGACGGAATTCACGAACAGCGTCTCGTTAGCCACACCGGCGAACCGGTTCATTATGACATCAGAATCTCCGAACACGACGATCCGTGCTCCTTCATAATCGCTCTGCCGGCTGGGGTCTTTCTGCTTCGCAGCCACAACGAGCGGGACAGGGCCCTGGACATCGTTCTCGTCCAGCCGCCACCTGGTTCCTTGCGGGTTCGTCTCGCCCCAGCCCTCCTTGTTGGTCGAAACGAGCGTCGCCAGCGTCGCCTTCGCGTCGTCAGACGCAAGCCGCTGGACAGGGCAGGCGATCGAGAACTTCGTCATCTGGTTCTTCAGGGGGCTTACAATCGGATTGCCGGCCCTCGCCGCCGGGTATTCGGTCGCCCGGAAGTCGATGGGGTAGTAAGTGTTCTTGAACCGGCCCAGAATATCGAATTGCGGGCCTGCGACCATAGCGTCGGTGCGGACCCTGATGCCCCAGCTTTCGAGCAGCGGCTCGAGGCCGGAAGCTTCGCGGCCTTTCAGCACGGGATCCAGCATGACGAGCAGCTTGCCCTTGCGGCCGTCCAGATACTCGCTTATCAGGTCGATCTCGAGCTGCGAGAACTTCGTCCTCGGGCCGGCGATTACCAACGTCGCGCAATCCGGGGGGATCCTCTCCTTCATGGCCAGGTTGAGCTTTCTCACGGAGTAGTTATCGCGCCTGAGGTCGACGACCACCCGCGAAATGCCCTGTTCGCCGGCGAGGCCCGGGTCGAGTTCGCCATGACCGGTTGTGAAGTAGACCTCTCTCTTCCCGCCTTCGATCACCTCGATGATGCCCGAAGTGATCATCTCTTCGGCCTTGAGGTTGATCGGCCCGACGCCCGCGTGCTTCATCGCCTGCCCGCCGGCATACTCGATCAGTTCGCCCGCCCTGATGTGCCTCTCGCGGACGCCTTCACCGGTGCCGTATATAACTATGAGCGTGTGGGCCTTCGGGGGCTGCTTCAGGTCCTTTGTCAGCTCCGTTATTGCTGCGGTGTCGGTCGGCGAGATATCCTGCACCTGCACCCGCCCGCCGCCGTACAGCACGTATTCTTTCAGCAATTCGGCCACGTGCCCGTAGGCCGATGCCTGCCTCGGCTCAACGGCCAGATCATCCTCGAAAAGAAGCGACACGATCCGTACATCGCCCTCCAGGCCCTTCAGCACCTCCCTCGTCTTGGAGCTGATCTCGAACATGTGCGCGCCGGTAAGATCCATCCGGCCGTGATACTGCGCCGAGATAAGGTTGGTCATCACCAGCAGGTAAAGCACGAGCGCCACGTCGATGCCGGTGAACGCCCCCTTGACCCATCGGCGGGACACGAGCCCAGCCGATACCTTCCGCCATTGGACGGCTACGCCCTGCGCCAGCAGCACCAGGCCCGTAAGAGTCACAACGAGGCCTTCGAGCGAAACGAACTTCATTTTCGCGTGGATGTGCGGCAGAACGATGCACATCAGGCCCACCGGCACGGCGAATGCACTCGCAATGCGGCCATTGAGCAGCGCACCGGTTATCAGCATAGCCGCACCTAGTATCAGACACAGCGATACGCCCAGGTCCGACCACGACTGCTGCACCATGAAGATCACCAGCCCCGCAATCAGCGCGTAGAAGCCGGCGCCGGACATGAAAATGCCCAGCGTCTGCGAGAACGAACGCCGTGATGCGCTCTCCTGCTCCAATCCTACCTCCACTTCCGTGATTCGACGGCCCGGACGGTCAGAAACAGCATCGCACCTGTGAACGAGAGGCTGTAAACTACATGGCGGCTGTCGACCATGCCCTTGTAAAACGTGTCGGACTGACGGTAAAGGCTGACGAAGCCGCAGACATCCTTGACCGCTCCTCCCACGTACCCGCTCGCACCATCGATCATGAACAATATCATCAGCAATACGAACGTCACCACCGAGGCAACGATCTGATTCCGCGTGAAGGCCGACACGAACAGCCCCACCGACAGGAACATCGCGCCCAGCAGCAACAACCCCAGGTACATCGTAATGATCGGGCCATAGTCCGGGTTCCCAACCCTCCACACCACCAGCACGTGGATCAGCGTCATACCCAGCAGATAAGCGTAGAACACCAGCCCCGCCAGGAACTTCGAGATGATCACCTCGAAATCCGTCACCGGCGCCGTCATCAGCACCTCGATCGTGCCCGAACGCACCTCCTCGCTCAGCAGACGCATAGTGATCAGCGGGCAGATGAAGATCATCGTCACCATCACGGGCCAGAGCATCCCACCCATTACCTCACCGGGCACCGCCTGCCCCTTCTCCGACAACATACTGTAGCGCTCTAAGCTCGAAAAGAAAAAAACTCCGGCCAGAACGAGAAAAACCGTCGCCGTCACGTACGCTATCGGCGACTGGAAATACGCCGCCAACTCGCGACCCAGCAGCGGTGGGACTTTCGTGCTGAACAGACCCACCACACAGCCCAGAACCACCGCAACAGCCCCGACCAGCAGCACGACACGGCTCTCGTACCCGAAGCCGACGGCCACAAGGACAGCACCCGCCGGCACCGCAATGAGACCGGCCACCGCGATAAGCTGCCTTGCCCTGCCCGTCATATCAGCTCCAGGAGCGATCTCAGGCATCCTTGGTTACCTGCACGAAAAGGTCTTCCAGCGAACGGCAGGCTGTGTGCAGCTCGCAGATTTTCCAGCCGCCCGCCACCATCTTGTCGAAAACGACCTGGCGCACGTCGCTGCCCGAGCGCGTCCCGATGTGATAGGCGGCTCCGCCGTCGCCCGTCGGCTCGGCCGTCACGGTTGTAACGCCGGCAATGGCCACGAGCGACTTCCTGCTCTCATCGACCGGCCCGACGGCCGCCAGTTCCACGTGAGTGTCATCGCGAAGCTCATCCAGCCGCCCTTCTATTGCCAGCCGGCCTTCGTTTATGATAAGGAACCGCTCGCACACCGCCTCGACCTCTCCAAGGTAATGAGTGGAGAGCAGCACGGTGCGCTCGTGGCTGAGATCCTTTATCAGGCTGCGCACGGCGATTATCTGGTTGGGGTCGAGGCCGACGGTCGGTTCGTCGAGAATGAGCACCCTCGGATCGTGTATCAGGCAATCGGCCAGCCCGACGCGCTGCCGATAGCCCTTCGACAACTGCCCGATCACGCGATGGGCCACGCCGCCAATATCGCAGCGTGCCATCGCCGACCCGATCTTCGCCGTCCGCTCGCGCCGTCCCACGCCCTTGATCTTCGCTCGGTAGCTCAGATACTCGCGCACCCGCATCTCGCTGTACAGGGGGACATTCTCGGGCAGATAGCCCACAATCCGGCGTACCGCCACCGATTCAGTGAATACGTCGTGCCCCGCCACCGAGGCCGTACCGCTCGTAGCCGGCAGAAAGCACGTCAGGATACGCATCGTCGTGCTCTTGCCCGCACCGTTGGGGCCCAGCAGGCCGACGATCTCGCCCTCACCCACCCAGAACGACAGATCGTCCACGGCAAGTGTATCACCGTAACATTTTGAGAGGTGATCAGCTTGAATCATCAACAGGATCGCCCGGGTGCTTCTTTGGGCAGTCGATTTCCGCGGTTTATTCTTCCTCTTCCGCTTCTTCGTCGTCCTCGGGGGCTTCTCCGACGAGAGCCTCGGTCGTCAGCAGCAGGACGGCCACGCTGGCGGCGTTCTGGAGCGCACTCCGCGTCACCTTCGTCGGATCGAGGATACCGACCTCGATCATATCGCCATATTGATCCTTGAGAGCATTGTAACCGAATGCGCCCTCGCCTTTCCTGACGGTTTCTACGGCGACCTGGCCGTTGACGCCGGCGTTGCTGGCGATAGCTGCCAGCGGCCGCGTCATTGCACGACGGACGATATCGATACCCGTCTTGACGTCGCCGGAAGCTCTTATTTTATCGAGACAAGCCGCCGCCCTCAAGAGTGCTACGCCGCCTCCGGGCACGACTCCTTCTTCAACGGCCGCACGGGTGGCGTGCAGAGCGTCTTCCACGCGAGCCTTCTTCTCTTTCATCTCGATTTCCGTCGCCGCCCCGACGTTCAACTGGGCCACGCCGCCCGCCAGCTTGGCCAGCCGCTCCTCGAGCTTCTCAGAATCGTAGCTCGACGTCGTAGTCTCGATCTCCCTGCGGATCACTGCGATGCGCCCCTGGATGGCGTCCCGATCGCCGCTGCCTTCGATTATGGTCGTATCGTCTTTCGTAGCAACGATTTTCCTCGCCTGGCCCAGGTCCTCCAGCTCGATGTCCTCTGGCGTGGTGCCCAGGTCCTCGAATAGCGCCCGGCCGCCGGGGATTGTAGCGATGTCCTCGAGCATCGCCTTGCGGCGGTCGCCGAAGCCCGGCGCCTTCACCGCCAGAGCGTTAAGGTTGCCGCGCAGCTTGTTCACCACCAGCAGGGCAAGAACCTCGCCCTCGATATCCTCGGATATCACCAGCAGCGGGCGGCGCGTGGGGGCTACCTTCTCCAGGATTGGAATGATGTCGCGCGCGGACGTCAGTTTCTTCTCGTGGATCAGCACGTAGCAGTTCTCCAGCACGGCCTCCATCCGCTCGACGTCCGTGACGAAGTGCGATGACAGGTAGCCTCGGTCGAACTGCATGCCTTCGACGAGTTCGACGCTGGTCTCCAGGCCTCGGCCTTCCTCGACGGTGATGACGCCGGCCTTGCCCACGCGATCCATCGCATCGGCGATCAGCTTGCCGATGGCGGGGTCGCTGTTCGCCGCAAGAGCCGCGACGTTGGCGATATCCTTCTTGCTGCTAACCTCTTGTGACATCTTCTCGAGTTCGGCGGTTATCGCACGGACGGCCTTTTCGATGCCCCTGCGCAGCGAATTGGCGTCGGCACCGGCCGCGAGGTTACGCAAACCCTCCTCGAAGATGGCTTCTGCGAGCACTGTCGCCGTCGTAGTGCCGTCGCCGGCCACGTCGCTGGTCTTGCTGGCGACTTCACGGACCATCCGGGCGCCCATATTCTCGTAACGGTCTTCAAGGTCGATCTCCTTGGCCACCGTCACGCCGTCCTTGGTGACCGTCGGCGAGCCGAACGACCTTGACAGCAGCACATTACGGCCTCGCGGCCCGAGGGTGATCGTCACGGCGCGGGCCAGCTTGTTTACACCGCTCCTGATGCATTTGCGGGCATCGGCATCGAACAGTATCTGTTTTGCGGGCATCGTATCCTCTTTCTATTCTCTATTGTATTACCACTCTGCACGAATCACACAAAAAAATCTGGCTGATATAGTTTACGAGGGGGGCAGCGGGCGCGCCGGTGCCATGCTCTCACTCCCCTCTTCGCAGCGCGGCATTGGCTTCCTCTGCCAACTTTACGGTGTCCTTGAAAAGGGTCCAGAACACCTCCACACCATTCTCGGCGACATCGTCGGAACTTTCGACCAACTCAACCAAGAATAGGTTGGCGCTTTCCCATGTCCGGATGGGCCGCCAGCCGATATCCAGGGTTGACTGTCTGTAGCTCTTGGGCTTGAGATCGTTAGCAAACGCTTGAATATCGCTGGATTCATGCTGTCGCCACTCATTGTCCTTGCCGTCGAGCGAGCGCAGCGCAGCGCGCCAGTAAAACAGCAACTTTCCGTAGTCGTTGCGTACAAGCGAATATACCACACAAAGGCCGTCGTGCAGGTCTTTATCCCTGTCCTTCGGGACGAGGTGGACGCCATGGTAGTTGGTGATGAGATCTTCATCCTTGTCAATGCTTGCTTTCCACTTCCCTGCCAATACGGTGTCTTTCTCGAGTGTCTGGCAAAGCTTGTCGTAGCAAGCGTGCCAGAAAGCTTTCTGGAGCTTCGCCTTAACCGCATCCAAGCGTTCCGCGACCTCCAGGGCAAGGCCGAAATTCTCCTTCTTGGAAAGGAATTCTATCACTTCGTTTTCGTAATTCATGCGGAAATCTCCTCAATTCTAAAGTGTCTCGATAATGGCAAGGTACTGCCGGATCGTTTCGCGCACGCAAGGGGCCTGGGTCGAAGGCAGCAGCTCCTTGAGCATCTTCGCAATATGGTGCCTATACGAGAGGCGAACGTATTTGCATCCTTCGGCCGAGACGGCTTCGCGGCCCTGGGGTGTGAGATAAACCAACGTTTGCTGAGGGTAAAAGCGCTGTTGCGTTTGCATCCAGTCATGGTATCTGCTCAGTTGCAGTTTTTGCTCGGACACACCGACCTTGTTCTCGATCACCAGCAGGTATTTCAGCCTGGGGCACTTGATCACCAAATCCAGGATGCCGAAGCCAATTACTTTCTGAGTTTCTACGAACCATGACGCCGTGCGAATATCGCCCTCGGGCAGCGAGAACTCCTTCTCGTTGCCACACAGTTTGAGCAGCCCCTCCAAGTACAGGTGCTTCTGGCCGTGGGAGCCGTTCGGGTCGAATAAATGCGCGAGGATCGGCGTGTGCGTGTGATCTTCATCCAATGCGACGCCGAGGATGCGCAACAAATTGTGCTCAGGCGCCGTGACACGTTCGATCTCGGCCATAAGCGACAAGATAGCCCTCATGCCGGCTGCGAGGTGGCCAAAACCTGCCTTGAATCCGGCCAGACGCACCGCAGCCGTTTGCTTCATCAATCTGCGAAAGCGGTCCAAGAATCCTTCGACGTCGGAGAGCGTCGGTTCCTTGCCCATAGATATACTTGCGCTCTGTGCTTTTTCAGACAATCCTCTCGCCCTCCAATACCTTCAGAAATACCTCTTCAGCGCCAGGCGTACGGCTGCCCGTATCAGGCCGGCACTGATCGGCTTTGGGATGACGGTGAATGCGTCGGCGGCCATTGCATCGGCCAGTAGTCTCTCATCATCGCAGCCTGTGACGAAGATGCACGGGATTCGGCGGGTACTCGTCCTGCGGATCATGTCGAGCGTCTGGAGGCCCGTGAGATCGGGCATGAACATATCCATCACCAGCAGGTCGATGAGTTCGCGCCGGAAGATGCTGAGCGCTTCTTCGCCGCAACAGGCGAGGAACGTCTCGAATCCGTCCGCTTCGAGCACGTCGCCCAGCGTCTGACGGCATCCGGCGTCATCATCGCTCACGAGCACCGAATACCGCCTGGGAGCTTTCTGTATCGTTCCGATCGCCATCACCGGATCTCCGCATGGCATCCGCCGGTCAGAGACTCTCGATGTTTTAGTGCAAACTGCGTGCCAGACCCGGCTAATATGGCCCATACACTCCAGATATGCTCTCAACAGCCGCCTGCGGCAATGTCACTCAACCTCCAGGCTCATCGCACTGCCATTTAGGCAGGCTGACTGCCGTGACGCTTTGCCAAACTGACAGACCGTCCGGGGCAGCGCAGTGCTGTGTGGCGGTGCGATTCTGCGAGCCGGTTGCGTTGTTCCTCGGGACCGTGGAATGTTGCGGGCTATCCTCGTATGTGTTTAGCCCGGCGAGAGCCCCGAAGGGGCGAAGGAAAAACCGCACAGTTGGCAGCGTTCCGCCGCCCCTTCGGGGCTTGGGCACGTCAATGCATCCAACCGGGGGCTCGGAAGCCTCAGCCCCGGCTACAGCTCTACGCCCCGTTGGGGCTAAGATTTCACTCGTCAACCGTACCCACGGCGTTCCCTCCGCAGGCGGACAGGGCCGTGGGCTATCTTATTACGCCCTTTCAGGGCTTATGCAATTTCCCGCTCCGGACCCACGGCGTTGCCGTGGGCTGTTCTATTTCGCCCCTTCGGGGCGCCGGGTGCCACGGTCAACCGTCCTCGGTTGGCCGTGTTTGCCTGCCCACGGCAACGCCACAGCAGGCAGGCGGGTACGGTGAGGACCCATTCGGGAGCCACTCAGCTTCCGGTCGAGACTCCGCTCATCACAAGCGGCACCGCACAACGCAACCGGCTGCGATTCTCCGCACAGTGATAGAAACCATTGCACCGGAGCAGCAACATGCCGATAAGCCTCATGGCCCCAATGACCGGATGTCCGGCTCTATCCCTCCCGGAGCGCGAATTGGCATCCGCTCGGGGCCTTTTTCATGCCATGCCGCCGCGCAAGCCTTCCGGCCCCGCCGGGTCATCCACGTCCGAATCTTCGGGTACGCAAGGTTCGTAATGCGTGATCTCTCAAGGATTTCAGGATATTCGTACTTCATTGTTGAATGGCGTTTTTTTCGCTAAGCCTCGGCGGATCCTGACCGAAACACGTTTGGACGGACAGCGTGCCAGTGGTCGGAAGTACTGCGTTTCGGAGGCGGCAAGACAGTGAACGAAGGATCTGCAACCGGGGGCCGGACGACCGACATGGTGCTGGTGAAAGGCGACCAGAAATACATCTTCAGGTACACACCCGGGAGTGAGGCGACACTGATCTCGCAACTGATGGACCTGGCCGAAGACGAGACGAGCCCCATCGGCTGGGTAGAGGTCCTGCTGGCAATCCGCCGCTTTGGGCTGTGACGCGCCGACGGCCCGCAAATCGCTCAGGGTATGACCCCAGATCGTGAGGTATGCTGGACAACCGATATCCAGAGGCGATGGATGTCTCCAACCCGAATCGCATGCAAGTTGATTCCTGGCCGCGCAGCGGCCAAGGAATGTAGCCTGGGGCTTCAGCCCCAGGAATCAGACAGTATAATAGCTGTGCCCTGAAGGGGCACGGCAGATGATCCTTTCC
>JAUWKK010000133.1 GCA_030614245.1 Planctomycetota bacterium
AAACCGCTGATAAACACAGATAAACACGGATACGGATTCTTAATAATCAGCGTTCATCCCTGCCCGCCTTCGGCGGGTGTGGTTGCCTTTCTTGACTAATGTGGAGCAGCCTTTCCAGGCTGCCGACTGATTGGCAGGCGGGTACGGAGGGCTGAAAGCATGCCCGCCTACGGTGGGCCCGCCCCACGAGGCCGGTGAAAGAATGGGACAGATCTACCTCGCTCTGCTCTGGCACCAGCACCAGCCTTATTACAAGGATCTTGTCACGGGCCAGAGCTCGCTCCCTTGGGTGAGATTGCATGGGATCAAGGATTATATGGGGCTCGCATGGTTGCTGCGCGAGGTCCCCGAGCTTCGCCAGACGATCAACCTCGTCCCTTCCCTGATCGTCCAGATCGAGGATTTCCTCGACGGCGGTACCGACAAGTTCCTCGAACACACCACGAAACCGGCCGACGGCCTCACCGAAGATGAAGTGAAATTCATCCTCGACCACTTCTTCATGGCCCACTGGGAGAACATGATCAACGTGCATCCGCGCTACGGCGAGCTGCTCTCGTGGCGTTCGCCCGGGCGCAAGAGCGTCGACCGCGTATGGAAGCGATTCTCGACCCAGGATCTGCTCGATCTGCAGATATGGGCCACACTTGCGTGGTTCCACCCCACGGTTCTCGAGCGCGACGATGAACTCTCCGGTCTGATCGCCAAGGGACGCGATTACACCGAAGGCGACAAGGCCGCCATGCTGGCCAAACAGCTTGAAGTGCTCGGCCAAGTGCTTCCGCTGCATCGTGAGCTCCAGGAATCGGGCCAGCTTGAAGTCACGACCACACCGTTTTTTCATCCGATACTGCCGCTGCTGTGGGATATGGAACTGGCGCACGTGGCCTTGCCGGCGATGATAATGCCGCAATTGCGGGCGAATTTCCGCGAAGACGTAGCCGTACACGTCTCCCGAGCGGTCGAATGCTACCGTGAACGCTTCGGCTGCGCGCCGAAAGGGATGTGGCCGTCCGAAGGCTCCGTCGCGCCGCAGATCGTTCCGGCGCTGGCCGAGGCAGGCATACAGTGGATCGCGACCGACGAGGACATCCTGGCGCTCTCGATCGGCACGCATTTCGACCGCGATCCGCAGCATCACCTGGTCAATCCTGACCTGCTGTACCGTCCCTGGCGCATCAGCGCCGACGGAGCCGAGATATCCGCCATCTTCCGAGACCACCAGCTCTCGGACATGATCGGATTCAAGTACCAGTGGCAGCCGGCCGAGGATGCAGTGGGCGATTTCATTCACCGCCTCGATACCATCCGGCGGCGAAGCCCGCGCCGCGATCACCTCGTCAGTGTGATACTCGACGGCGAGAACGCCTGGGAATCCTATGCCGGCGGCGGCGTGCCTTTCCTGAGGGCGCTATATCGCGAGCTCGTCTCGCATTCCTGGCTCACGACGGTCCGCGTGTCCGACTACCTGGCCGAACATCGCCCCGAAGACCGCATCGACAGGCTCTTCCCCGGATCGTGGATCAGCCACAACTTCGCAACCTGGGTCGGCCACGGCGAGAAGAATATGGGATGGGAGTACTTAGACCGAACGCGGCTGTTTTTAGAGCGCGAGACCGCCCGACGCGGCGAAAGCGGCAGGGAAGAGCTGACGGATGCCTGGGAGGAGCTTTACATCGGCGAGGGCAGCGACTGGTTCTGGTGGTACGGCGACGATCACTACTCGGGCAACGATGAAGAGTTCGACCGCCTCTTCCGCGAGCATCTGAAGAATGTGTATCGCCTGGCCGGCGCCACGCCACCTGATTTTCTGAACAACGCGATCATCCAGGCCGGGCGTCCGGCTCCCTATTCCAGCCCCAGGGCGTTCCTCTCGGTGGAACTGGACGGTCGGCCGACCAGTTACTTCGAGTGGGCATCGGCAGGCCATTACAGCCACTCAAGGGATGGCGGCACGATGCAGCGGGTATCCGGCAACGTGGTGAGCGACATCTATTTGGGATTTGACGAGAAGACGCTGTTCCTGCGGTTCGATCTTGATCTCGGCCGCAGTGCGGATGTGCCCGGGCCGGCCCCACCACAGCGGGCAGGCAAGATGCCCTTCCCAAGGCCCTACATTGCACCGCCTACCGCCCGTCGCCCCGCCCCCCTGCCGACCGAGGAGGAGCTTCTCGACATGTGGAGCAGCGTAGGCATAACGGTCAGCTTCAGCGGAGCGGTAGAGGCAACCCTGGCACTTGATGACCCCACCGGACGGACGATGACGCTCAAGCTGGCCGGCGAAGAAGCCGCCGAGAAACAGATGGATTCTTTCGCACTGCGGCAGATATTAGAACTGGCGATACCCTTTGAAGATCTGAACCTGAAGCCGGACGACGAGTTCGAGATATCGGTAGAGATCAGACGCGACGGCGCAATCGCCCAGAGGGCTCCGGAGAGCTCTACTATTCGAATGAGAGCGCCCACGCACGATTTCGAGCGGCTGATGTGGCAGGCCTGATGAGGCCCTGAGAGAAACTTGTGGGGCAGGCTTTCAGCCTGCCAGTCAATTGAATCAGCAGCCTGGAAAGGCTGCTCCACATCTGACACTGAACGGACCGGGAGCTTCGTATGCCGGAATTGAGACGAGACCACATCGCGTCGCGCTGGGTGATAGTTGCCACCGAGCGGACGGCGAGACCGAACGACTTCGCACTGCCCCCCACGCCGCCGCAGGATGGATTCTGTCCCTTCTGCGAGGGCAACGAAGATAAGCCGCCACCCGAGATTGTAGCCCTCCGCAATCCAGAGACAGCGCCCAACACGCCCGGCTGGCGCATACGAGTGGTCGCGAACAAATACCCCGCCCTGCTGATCGAAGGCAACCTCGACAAGCGCCCGCATGGCTTCTACGACATGATGAACGGGATCGGCGCCCACGAAGTCATAATCGAAACGCCCGAGCATTGCACCAGCATCACCGAACTGGACACGAAGCGCGTCGAGGAAGTGCTGTGCACGTACCGCGAACGGCTGATCGACCTGAAGCGCGACCAACGGTTCGCATACGGGCTGGTCTTCAAGAATGTCGGTTCCGCTGCCGGGGCGTCGCTCGAGCATTCGCATTCGCAGATAATCGTCACGCCGATAGTCCCCAGCCTGCTGGAACGCGAAATGGACGGCGCACGCAGGTTCTTCGAATATCGCGGCCGGTGCATCTTCTGCGACATGGTCAGCCAGGAGATCGCCGAAGGCTCGCGTATCGTCATCGAGGACGAGCACTTCGTCTCGTTCACGCCGTTCGCGTCCAGGTTCCCTTTCGAGACGTGGCTCATGCCTAAGGTTCATCAGTCGCACTTCGAGAACGTCCAGGACCTCGGCACCGACGAACTGGCCGACATACTGCGCCGGACGCTGTTGAAACTCGAACACGCTCTGGAGAATCCGGCGTACAACTATGTCCTGCACACAGCGCCCTTTACTTCGTCGGATATGGAGACCTATCACTGGCATATCGAGATCATTCCCCGCCTCACTAGAGTGGCGGGTTTCGAATGGGGCTCCGGCTTCTATATCAACCCCGTTCCGCCGGAGACGGCGGCCGAATTCCTGAGGCAGAGCCCTGATGAACCGCTCAAGAGCGCAGAGTGACAGGACAACATCTATGGATGGAACGCCGTGGTACGCGTTTAGCCAAAGTTGCTCGCAGGCCCACAGGGGGCCGCGTAGCGGCCAAGGAATACAGCCTGGGGCTTCAGCCCCCAGGAATCAGACAGTACGATATGTGTGCCCTGAAGGGGCACGGGAAATGTTCCTTTCCTCTGCCCCTTCAGGGCGGCTCGTTTTCTTTCGCTCCTCAACTGGGGCTGAAGCCCCAGCCTATATGCCGCCGCTGCTTCACAGCGAAGAGCTCAGCGATATCTTGCCCGTGCTGCGCATGCACACGGCCGGAGTGCGAAAAAGTGCAAGAGATGCAGCCCGCCCCTGAGAAGTGCTCTTTCCTTCGGGAGTAAGACAGCGATGAGAATCGTAATGGCGTCAGCCGAAGTGTCACCATTCTCGAAGACAGGCGGCCTGGGCGACGTCGCAGGTTCGCTGCCCAAACACCTGCGCGAGCTCGGTCACGAAGTGATCGTGATCACGCCGCGCTACAGCGTGGTTCGAGAGAACGCCTCCTGCCTGTCCGACATGGCTGGCCTGCGCCGCACGGCGATCGATTTCAGTATCCCCGTCGGCAAGAGGATGATGCCGGGCGCCCTGCAGCGCAGTCAACTGCCCGGCAGCGACGTCCCCGTCTATTTCGTCGAGAATAAGCACTACTTCGACCGTGACGGCCTTTACGGAACCGGCGGGGGCCACGACAACGACTACGCCGACAACGCCGAGCGGTTCATCTTTTTCACCAGAGCCGTTCTCGAGGCGTGCCGCAAACTCGATTTCGCGCCCGATGTCATACACTGCAACGACTGGCAGACCGGCCTCCTGCCCGTCTATATCAGGACCACTTACGGCAACATGCCGGAGTTCGCCAACACCGCATCGGTCTTCACCATCCACAATCTCGTCTACCAGGGAAACTTCTGGCACTGGGACATGAAACTGACCGGCCTCGACTGGTATCTCTTCAACTGGCGGCATCTCGAATACTTCGGCAACCTCAACTTCATGAAGGGCGGCATCGTCTTTGCCGATGTGGTATCAACCGTCTCGAAGCAGTACGCCAAAGAAATCCAGTCGGAAGAATACGGCGCCGGGCTGAACGAGATTCTCAGCGACCGCTCGGACGACCTTTTCGGCATAATCAACGGCGTCGACTACAGCATCTGGAGCCCGGAGACCGACGAGCACATCGCTGCACGCTACGGCCCCGACGATCTCTCGGGCAAAGCCGAATGCAAGGCTGCACTCCAGCAGGCCTACAACCTCCCTGCCCGCGATTCTGGCGGGCCGCAGAAGCATGGGGCACCGCTCATCGGCATCGTCTCGAGGCTCGATAAGCAGAAAGGCTTCGATATCATCGCCGACGCCATCGAAGGGATTATGGCGCTCGATCTGCAAATCGTGCTGCTTGGCACAGGCGATCCGCAATACCACGCACTCTTCGAGAACCTCGCCGAACGTCATCCCGGCAAGCTCGGCGTCAACCTCACTTTCGACAACGCTCTAGCCCACCAGATCGAGGCTGGTGCCGATATGTTCCTGATGCCTTCGCGATATGAGCCCTGCGGCCTGAACCAGCTCTACAGCCTGAAATACGGCACCGTGCCCATCGTGCGGGCGACCGGCGGCCTGGCCGACACCATCATCGACGCGACACCCGATGCCATCGAAGGCGGCACGGCCACAGGCTTCAGCTTCGAAGACTATACCCCGGCAGAACTACTAGCGACAGTCAGGCGCGCCGTCGAAACATATAGCCACCGGGATGTCTGGGCCAGGCTCGTCCGGCACTGCATGGCCCAGGACTGGTCGTGGAGCCGCAGCGCGAACGAATACGTGGACCTCTATCATGTCGCACGCTCGAATGTCAGCCGCCGCCGGCTGGCCATGCCGTAGGCAGGCAGGCGTGCATGTGACAGACAGTCCCCAGAAAATGATGACTGATCACTGATGACTGATCACTGATGACTGCTTACGGCCCTTCTTGTGGGGAGCGATACGCATGAAAAAGGTCAATTTCCTGCTGTGCGTGCATAATCATCAGCCGACGGGCAATTTCGACGGCGTCTTCGAGATGGCCTGCAAGATGGCCTACGAGCCGTTCCTCGAAGTGCTCGAACGCCACCCCGGCATCCGCCTCACACTCCACTTCAGCGGCTGCCTGCTGGATTGGATGGAGCAGCATCGGCCGGCGACCGTCGAACGCATCGCCGCACTCGTCGACGCCAACCGCGTGGAACTGATGGGCGGCGGATACTACGAACCTATACTCGCTATGCTGCCCGACCGCGACAAGATCGGCCAGATCGAGAGCTTCCGCGAATACCTCGAGAAACGTTTCAACACGAAGATCCGAGGAGCCTGGCTCACCGAACGCGTCTGGGAACAGAGCCTCACCACCCCCCTCGTGCAGGCCGGAGTCGAATACGTCATAGTCGACGACTCCCACTTCCGCAACGCCGGCTTGCAGGATGATCAACTGGACGGTTACTACCTGACCGAAGACCAGGGCAATCTGCTCTCGGTCTTCTCCGGCAGCGAACGCCTGCGGTATCTCATTCCGTTCGATGATCCCTGTAAGACGATCGAGTTGCTCGGGTCGCTCGCGGACGAAGCCCGTGAAGGCTGGGCTGAAGAAAGAATCGTCGCCTATGCAGACGACGGCGAGAAGTTCGGCTTCTGGCCCGAGACACACAAGCTCGTCTACGAAGAAGGCTGGCTCGACCGCTTCTTCGACGAAATCGAACAGCGCGCCTACTGGATCAATCTGATGACGCTCGGCGAGGCGGTCGACCGCTTCCCCCCCCGTGGGATAATATACCTGCCGGATGCCTCGTATCGGGAGATGATGGAGTGGGCGATGCCGGCGGACACGCTGATGCAGCTCGAAGACTGCACCGCACAGCTCAAGGAGTGCGGCGTCTACGATCAGACGAAGCGATTCCTCCGGGGCGGTATGTGGCGAAACTTCAAGCACAAGTATCCCGAGATGAACGACATGTACGGCCGCATGCTCCGCATCAGCGAGAAGGTGAAGAACATCGAGGGCTTCGACGAGGAGTACAGGGACGCCCAGATGGAGCTGTAGCGCAGCCAGTGCTGCTGTGCGTGGTGGCACGGGGTCTTCGGCGGGCTATACCTGCCGCATCTTCGCTCTGCCGTCTACGAGCACATGCTCCGCGCCGAGGCCATAGCGGACAGCACCGTGCATGACGACGACGCCTGGCTCGAGGCCGAACTCCGCGACGTCAATCTCGCTACCAAGCCCGAGGTCGTCCTCTCCAACGGTCGGCTCGGGACGGTCTTTGTGCCCCATCGCGGCGGACATCTCACCGAGTTCTCTCTGGTGGAAGCGGGAGTCAACCTGCTGAGCACCATAACCCGCCGCAAGGAAGCCTATCACCGGGACGTGTCCCGCGCGCAGAAGCCCGAAGAAGTCGCGACGGACGACGTTCAAAGCATTCACGATGTGATCCTGTGCAAAGAGCACGGACTCGAGAGCCTGCTGAAATACGACTGGTACCGCCGCGAGGCGCTGATCGACCATTTCTTCGGCCCTCATACAACCCTGGACGCCGTTGCAGACTGCGAGTATGATGAATACGGTGATTTCGTGCAGGAGCCTTACGAATTCGACCTGAAGCGCAAGGATGATCGGATATGGCTGCAATTCATCCGCAGGGGGCACGTCCGCTGCCCAAGTGTGGAGCAGCCTTTCCAGGCTGCTGATTCATTGCATTGGCAGGCTGAAA
>JAUWKK010000290.1 GCA_030614245.1 Planctomycetota bacterium
CTACGCCCGGCAGGCTCGTGATGCGCTGCTGGCGGGCCGGCCCGGCGAACTTGGCCCGCTGATGGGCTGCAACTTCGACCAGCGCGCCGCCATCTATCCCATCAGCCCGCGCAACCGCCGAATGGTCGAGATAGCCCGCGAGCACGGCACACAGGCGAAGTACACAGGCTCTGGTGGAGCCGTCATCGGCGTCATCGAGGGCGACGAGCAATACGAGCAACTCGCAAAGGCTTATCGGGCCGAGAATTACGAGATATGCAAGCCGATAACGCAGCCGCCTGCCGCGGGCGGGGCCGATGTGATATCAGCCGGGCGCACGCAGCAGGAATGAAATCACTGCTGCACACCACGCAGGTTCATCAGGCTTCAGGCTTCAGGCTCCAGGAAGAAGGACAGAAGCGCATCCCTGAAGCCTGAGGTCTGAGGCCTGTAGTCTTCGATAAACCTTAGGCCCGCTTGAACCTCCGGAATCTCGCCGCAGAAATTGGGTGTGAAGATGGAGGCTTATTAGCGGATGCGCCACAAGGGATGTCTTGCGGTCTTGAGGCCAACGGCGCGGTCTCCTTCAGGAAAAGATGGCCTTCGCGAACGCGAGGTCGGCGGCGATGAGGAGATCGACGGAATCGTGGTCGGAGTATTCGGCCGTCAGGCAGACCGTCCCGCTGTATGAGCGCTTCTTGAGCTCGGCCGCAACCGTCGGCCAGTGGCACAAGCCTCCCCGTCCCGACGTCCAGTAGGGGCGCCACTCGACGACCTCGGCCTCGAGCCCGCCGCGGCGCCAGATGGCGTTCTTGAGGTTCACCATGCACAGGTGCGGCCATAGTATGTCGATGGCGAGCTCGGGTCGTTCGCCGTCGAGGGCGCAATGCGCGGGATCCCACACGGCCGCGACGTGCCGGGGGTCGTATTTCTCGATCAGATGGCGCGTGCCCATGGCGTTGGCTACGAACAGGCCGCAGTGATTCTGGATGCCGAGAGTAACGCCATGCTTCTCGAGGAGCGGGACGAGCTTGTCGTATTCCTGCTGCCGCCTGGCCTCGGCGGCCATGTATCCGTCATCGTCATTCATGGGCACGCAGATGCGAATTACGGGCACGCCGGCCTCTGCGCAGGCGGCGATGGTCGTCTCGTCAGTAGGGCCGGCTATGCTGGCGATCTGCACCCCGTGGTCGGCCAGTATCTTTGCCGCCTCGGGCAGGCCCGCAGCCACGTTTTCCGGCTCCACCTGGTATCCTTTCCGCACCGGCAGTTCGATACCATCGAAGCCAAGGCCGTGGATGAACTCCCCAAGCTCGGGCAGCGGCATCTTCCACGGCTTGGTGAATACGGTGAACATGACAGCGCTCTCGCTCATCGTTTCTTCAGACCTCAGACATTCCACTCCTTGTAGCCTGAAGCCTGAAGCCTATAGCCTTCCTTCGGCAGATGTGTTCTTCGCCGCCGAATATGCCGACTTGATATACTGAACGGCCGAGGCCAGCGTTGTGACGAGCACGATGAGCGAGATTGCGGTGCGGGGCCATTCGCCGGTCCATTTCCAGTAGATCGGGCCGAGCACGAGCAGCCACGCCCCCACAGCCTGAACGCCGGCTTTGATCTTACCGCTCCAGTTCGCTGCAACCGAATGGCCGTATCTCGCCAGGAAAATCCTGCTGTAGGCCACCGTGATGTCGCGTATGGCCATTGCCAGCGGCACTATCGCCATCGCCAGCCCCGAACAGGCCAGCCCCCAGTAGATGATCATCCGCGAGATGCTGTCGGAATAGGGGTCCAGCATCGCCCCCCATTCGGAATGCACGCCGATCCGCCGAGCCAGCAGGCCATCCAGAAAATCCGTCAGCTCGCACAGCAGCAGCAGCACCAGCGCCCCGATCAGGACGCCGGTCGTGCGCTCCATGCACAGCAGGAGCGTGGCGAAGCCTGCGGCCAGCGGCAGCCGCGCGAGGGTAACAGCCTGGACGAGCCAGAACCTCCCCTCCTGGGCGGGATCCGCGGGCTTTGTGCTATCGGTCATCATGGCCTCGCTTCTCACCCGAGTTAGCCGAGGGCAATCCGGTGGGTGCCACGTTCAAGCAGAGCTTGGACGTGCCGTACACACGGCCAACCTAAGAAGGTTGACCGTGCCACCCGTCTCACCCCAGCACTTCAAACGGATTCTCGCCCTCGTAGAGCATTGTCTTCGGGAGCGGGACGCCGACGTCGGTGACGCCGAGGAGCTTGACGGCTTCGAAGAGTATCCTGCCGGCCTTCTTGAATCCGACGGCCGCATGGTGCGGATAACGCTTGCCGATGAGGATGTGGCGATAGAACCGTGCGAAGCCCGGGATCGCAAAGATGCCGATGCCGCCGAAGCTGCACGGGTCGATGTCGAGAATCTCGCCCTCGGCGATGTAGCTGCGAAGCTCGCCGTCGGACGTCGACTGGAGGCGGAAGACCGTTGTGGGGCCGGGCATGATCTGGCCTTCGAGCGTGCCGCGCGTGATGTCGGGAGTCCCGCCGTCCTCCATCAGGCGATTCATTATGAGCTGATATTTGAGGCGGCAATTTTTCATGCATGACGAGGACGTATTGCCGCAATGGAAGCCCATGAAGAGGTCTTCTTTGGCGGCGCCCTTGAGGTTGGCCCGCTTTGGCAGGAGGTCGTCGGGGACGGAGTTGTTGATGTCGAGCAGCGTTGCGGTGTGCATCGTTGCGAGTTGGACGATGTACTCGCTGAGTGTGCCGTAGATGTCGACTTCGCAGGAGACTGGTATGCCACGGCCGGCCATTCGGCTGTTCACGTAGCAGGGGACGAACCCGAACTCGGCCTCGAAAGCAGGCCAGCACTTGTCGGCGAAGATGCCATACTCGCAGGCTCCGAGGTTGTCCTGCATGAACGCAAGGAGCGCGACCTCGAGCTGTGCCATCTTCGGCAGCAGGTCGGGGTAGGTGCAGCCGGCTCCAAGCTCTTTCTTCATCTCGTTGGCGACACGCGTTATCTTCCGCTTCTCCGACGCGGCTTTCTTGTAGGCTTGGTAGAGGTCGAGTTCGCTGTTTTCCATCACCTCGATGCCGAGGTCGAACAGCGGCTGGATGGGAGCGTTGCAGGCGAAGAAGTCCTGCGGCCTGGGGCCGAAGCCGAAAATCTTGAGATTGTGCATGCCGATTATGACGCGGGCGATATGCTCGAAATCGGCGATCCTCGGTGCCAGTTCGTCGGGCAGGCCGACGGGCATCTGCGGGATGTACGCCGACATGCGCCGCAATCCCAGGGCATAACTGCAATTGAGCATTCCGCAGAGCGCGTCGCCTCGGTCGCTCATAAGTGCGGCCTTGTTCTCTTCTGCGGCTGCGCAGACCATGACCGGGCCGGCGAAGCGCTCGGCGAAGAGCGACGTTGGGCCTTCGGGGCCGAAGTTGCCCAGGTAGATCGCGGCCGCGTTGCAGCCCTTGCCGTGCAGCTCTGCGCAGGCCGCCATCGCGTCCTGCCCAGTTTCAATCACAACCTGGCACTTGGTGGCCTTGACGCCGATCTCCTTCAGCGATGCCATCAGTGCGGCCAGGCGCTTCTTCGTGAGTGAAACCGGAAAGCAGTCGCGGCTCACGCCGACGATGCCCAGCTTGACGTTCGGGGTGTTGATCAGTTTCGCCATGGTTCTTCTCCTTTGGCCTTTCGGGCCTCAATTCAGACTAAAAGAGTTTTTTTCGCAACCGACCCTGAAGGTTTCGTGCTTACGTAGAGAGAGGTAATAGCAATAATAATTATCCAGTGCACTCGTTGCAAAGAACATCGAAGAGTATTGTGGTGCAGCCTTTCCAGGCGTGCCCGCCTCAGGATGGCTGCAAATGCATGAATTGGCAGGCTAAAAGCCTGCCCCACGTTATGAAAGATGCTTCGCTCAGCGCTCAGAATCCTTGGCATGTGGTGGAGTCTTTACTTGCTGCTCCACATTTTACCTCCGCCCCTTCAGGGCGGCTCGGTTTGTTTCGCTCCTCAACTGGGGCTGAAGCCCCAGCCTGCATGCCTGCGCTGCTTCGCAGCGAAGAGCTGATCCCTCCTTTACGTGGGGGTGGGGCATGTTAATGCATCCAACCGGCGGCGTCCAACCTCACCCTATTGGAGCCCACAAAAGGCCGCGTAGCGGCCACGGGATAAAG
>JAUWKK010000307.1 GCA_030614245.1 Planctomycetota bacterium
CCGACGGCCGCATCCACCTGCCAGGGGCGCTTCCATTCGAGCGTCTTTACCCATTCGCCGCTCCGGTAAACGGAGTATGCGTCATCTCCGAAGATGTAGACGAGTTCTCCGGATGTGGTCGCGGCCCGCGCCGTGCCGCCAAAAGCTGACCGAACCTGCCATGTGCCGTCGTCGCTCTCCGAGAGAAACGCGATCTGCTTCTCGCCGGACAGGCTGTTGACACACAGTACGATCCGGAGCTCCGGGCCACCGTCAATCACCAGCGGTTTGACGAGGTATCCGCTGAACACCTCGGCGGAAGCGCCGCCCGCGAGGATCAGCGTAAGCGCCACGGTAATGAACAAGGATGGAAGAGGATCCCTGCGGTCTGGAGCCTGTAGCCTGCGGCCTTCTCGCGGCGGGCAGGGGCGTTTCTTTGTTGTCGTCGGCATATGGGACTTTCTTCGGTTGTATGGGGCATTCCCCATCAAAGCCCGTGCAACGGGAAGACATTCGCCTTCACAGCCTCTATGACGGCATCGATTGCAGGGGGGACAGTCCGTAATTGTTCGATATCAGGAGCGAGTGTGCGATCTCTCAGGCCGCCGAGCCAGTCGGTGCTTTCGAGCATCACGCCGCCCATTCCTGCGCCCATTGTGTGGTCGTGGGCGGCCTCGCCGCACATGACCGCCCACGCCAGAGCCCATCCGCGGGCCGTGTTCTCGACGTGATAACCGCCCCCGCCGGCAGCCAGTATTGGCTTGCCGAAACTCAGCACGCACTCGACGACATCAGCATAGCAGTTATTCGTCAGGTTCAGGTGCGCCAGCGGATCGCCCGAAAGGCAGTCCATCCCCAGTTCGAGCACGATGACTTCGGGATCGTATACCTCGATAAGCGGCAGCGCTATGGCGCGGAACGCCTTCATATACATTTCGTCGTAGGTGCCGACCGGCAGCGGGACGTTCACGGAATAGCCCCTGCCTTCGCCGGTGCCGATCTCATTCTCGAAGCCCGTGCCGGGGTACAGCGTCTTCCCGCTCTCGTGAAACGAGATGGTCATCACGTCGCTGCGATCCTGGAAAGCATCCTGGACGCCGTTGCAGTGATGGACATCGACATCGAGGAAGAGTACACGGCCAACGCAGGAGCGTTGTTCGCGGCGCCCGGGAAACTGCTGCCGGGTCAGGGCCATGCAGGCGAGCACGATATCGTTGATGTAGCAGAATCCGGATGCATAGTCGGGGCCGGCGTGATGGTACCCCCCTGACGGATTGAACGCGATGGTGGCTTCGCCCGAAAGGATCAGTTCCGCCGCGGCTATCGTAGCACCGCAGGCGAGAGCGGCATACTCGTACATCCCGACGAAGACCGGGCAGTCCGGCGTTCCGAAGCCCATCGCGAAGCCGTCGATATCCAGATGCCCCTTGGCTGCTCGCTGCATAGTGTCGAGATACTCGGCAGTATGGAATCTCTCGAGCGTTTCCCTTGTAGCCGGCATCGGCGAGCATTCGGCACGGCCATCGAGCAGGCCCATCGACGCCAGGATACTGCGGGCCTTCCCGGCTCGGCTCGCCTTGAACGGGCATTCCGGCGGATAGGAATACTGCTCCAGTTCCGGCGAATGGACGAAAACAGCTTTTTGGGTATTTGAGGGATTCATTCAAACCTGCAATCAGGAGACATATGCTATGGCGTGTTCCAGCCGTCACGGACGCTGAGACCCCCGCCGCAACGTTATATTAACGCTGATTCGGGGCCGAAGTCAAGTCTGAAAGATCGCTCTCCAGCCGGGTGGCCATGCCTTAGGCAGGCAGGCACGTTCAAGCAGAGCTTGGACGTGTAGACTCCGAGAGATAGACACGGCCAACGGAAGACCGTTGACCGCCTGTCTGCGTGCGGACACGCACAGGCAGGTGGCACCCGAAGGAGCACTGTCCTGAATACCCCAAGGATGAGAAGCGGTTTTTGGCTCGTCGTATTCCTGCTGGCGGGTTGGCCGGCGTGGGAAGGAGGCGCCGACATCATGCGCCCTGTGGATGTTCCCGACCCGCTCCAGCAGGCCGAGACTCTCCTCGAACGCGCCATGGATATCTATGATGCAGCCAAGAACGTCATCGACAACACGGCTGCCGGCGAGATCGGCAGGCAGGCCAGGGAGTTGCTGAAGAAGACCGCAGCACTCGATCCCAACTCGGTGAACTTGAAGCAAGAGTCGGCCAAACTCAGAACCCAGAGAGACGATCTGGCCGCAAAGATCGCGTCGATGGCGAGTAAACTTGTCGCCGAAACCCCAGAGCTCGTGATTAAGCGCTCCAGCCTCATGGGCAGAGTCGCTGCACTGGCCGACGAGGTCGCATCGGTCGTCACCGATAGCCCGCAGACCGCTGAGGATATTGCCACGCTCAAGCGCTCGGCCGGTGAACTCCGCGCAGCACCGGTGACCGCCAGGAACCCATACGCTCCGCCCCACCGCATGATCGAACTGCTCGACCTGATCGAGACTCTCTTGCAGCGGGAAGCACGCAAAGGAAACCTCGACCTCCGCGCCGAAGCCGCACACATCACCGACTTGACTGAGAAACTCGACGACAAGGCGGTCGAGCTCGCAAACGATAGAAGTAACCTGCGCGGACGGGTCCCGCAGATCGTTGAGGCCACCATCAACGACGCCGTAACGCTTGCTCTCGGAAGAGCCGCACTCACGACTGAGACGGTCGGCCTCTACAATGAGATCGTCCAGCTCCCATCCAAGACCGGCGAAACGCCGGAACGTGAGGCCGAAGTCAGAGCACTTGTGGAAAAGGCCGCCAAACTGATTGAACCCAAACGTGTGAACCCCGCGCCCTTCAGGCCGCCCACGAGGGCGAAGGAGTTGCTCGATATCGCACGAGAGCTGCTCGAACACAAGGAGCACGGCGATGCGACGACGAAAGCCGCAACAAAGTGCGCCGACCTCGACGAGCGCGCCAGCCGACTCACCCAAAACGCCAACGCACTCGCCGCCAGGAGAGACGCGATCGAGCGCGAGGTGTACGCTATCGTCCGCGACAACCTCGACAAGGCTGCACGATTGACTGTCGATAGGCAGCGATCGTTGGAACGCACGGTCGATGTGCTGTACGAGTTGACCCGAGCAAATCCGAAACTTGCCAAGGCGCACTACCTTCTGGCCAAGGCCCAAGTGGCTCGCGACCGGCTTCGCCAGGCCCAGGCTTCGATGCGTGACGCCTTGCAGAATGCTCCCAACGATTTCGAGGCTCGTCTGCTTGCAGGGAGCATCTACGCCGCTGACGCAAGGCGCGCCGTGAGCCCGGGCGACAAGATACGCCAGGCTTTCCAGGCGGTGGGGCACTTCAAGATAGCCCTCAATCAGGCCCCCGACAACCTCGAGATTCTCAGCAGGCTCTCAAACATCCGCAGGCTCATAGTCGATGTCCAACGCTCGCGTATCGCTATTATCAAGGACTCGTTTTCTGAGATGGAAATCGCGCTCGGCACCTCATACGATCCCAACGCGGTCAGAATCTTCCTCGCTATCGCACATCGTTTCTACGCGGAGAAACTGCTGAAGGACAGCGAGCGCTCGCCTGACGGGAACGCGGCGGATGAGCCGCCCGACCGTAACCTTGTCCAGGAACAGATCAAGCACTATCGGCTGGCGGTACATCATTTCGAGCAAGTGCCGGACGTTCCCGCGGAGTATTACTATGCCCTGCAGGATGCCGCCGCCGCAGTGGACGCCGGCGGCAAGCCCGAAGAGGCCATCCAAATGGTCACCAGTCGCATCGCAAAGGCCACCGACCCCGAGAGGAAGGCTAATCTTCTCGCCGTGCTCGCCATGACTTATACGCAGCAGGGAAGGATAGCTGAAGCTCGACAGGCGCTC
>JAUWKK010000104.1 GCA_030614245.1 Planctomycetota bacterium
GTCCTGGGCCTGCTGACTGAGGCAGTGGTGCACTTGGGGCAGGTATTGTCTGTCGTGCCTATGGCTGAGGCCTTGCTGCGTGATGAATGTGACTTCCGCGCCGGCCGCGCGGAGGGCTTCTGCGGCTCTCTTGCCCTGATCGTACGATCCGCCCGCGTCCTTGTCGCCGTGCAGAACGAGCACGGGCTCGCCCTTCATGAAGCCGAGATCCCCTCGGGCGCTCAGCCCGCCGGCCATGATCAGATAGCCGCGATAGAAGCCGACCTCCGACCGGCGGAATCCGTAGAGCGCCGTGCCGAACCCGCCCTGCGAGAAGCCGCCGATGAAGATCTGCCGAGGATTGATCTTCAGATCTTTGCCGAGCTGCTTGACCACGTGGTGATTGAACCTGACCTGCTCGTCGACATTCCAGAAGAACGCGCCGTCGTTCTTGAGGAACTCCATCCCGACAATGATGTAGCGCTTGTCTTCGGATATCCACCGCCCGTACCGTGTACCAGGCTTGCTGCCCGCCCCGTGGAAGAACAGCACCAGCGGGGCTGCTTTCTTCGAATTATAGTCTTTCGGAACGTAGACGGGCAGGTTGAGTGAATCGCGATCGGTTTTGAAGCCCGCATTGCCAAAATCGACGCGGGTCTCCTTGCCGGGTGCGAAGTCTGCCGCCGGGCACGCCGAGGCCATGACAAACAGCACGACAGTCAGTGTGAAAAACCTGCTCATTCCGGGCGCCCTCCAGTTCAACGCAGAGCGTCTTGCATCCCACAATCTGTCACCATTACAATCTTCACATTACCAGCAGAAATGCCAGATGTCAAGGATTATGGGAAGATACTGAGCGGAATGGTCTTTTCATGTCATTCTGCGCGATGCGAAGAATCTTTGGCTGGAGGCTCGTTCAAATCGTGAAAGATGCTTCACCCTTCTGGGGTTTTTCTGGTTCCACCCGCAATCACCGCTACATCAGCAGCATATCGCGTGCCCTGTTGACGGCGACGACGAAAGCGTTGACGTACGCCCTCTTCTCTTCGGGTGAGGCATCTTCGGGTGGCAGCGGCGGGACCTCCAGCCCCCGAACGCCTGTAAAGGTGTATCGCTCGGACAGTTCACGGCAGCACCGGTAGAATTCGTCATCGGTGAAGTCCCGCGTCGCGTCGGGGCTGTATCGCTCGGCAAAGTCCCAAAAGGCATCTTCAATGGTCTCGTCATCGGCGTCGTCATCGACGCAGAGTATCTGGCGCGCGGCCACTTCGAGCGGAACCGTCTCTGTCTGGGGCTCGTTGGCTGCCGTGGTGTTCACTCCGGCAGTTCGGGGCTGTTCGATGAGGTCTTTCACGCAAGTTCCGGCCAGCCTGTCGCCGAGGCGGGTTGTTTCAGCCGAAAGCCCCAGGATGAGGGCTTCGGCGACGCAAACCGGCGGCATAAGGGTCAAGTTGCGCAGTATCGATGCCGCGATCGAGCAGCGCTTCCCTGTTTGGGCCTCGACCACCTTCAGTCTGAACCGGCACTTGCCGGGGCTGGCGCCGGGGATGGCATCCTTTGCGAGAAAAGCGCCGACGACCAGGAACCACAGCGATGGCATCGTGAAGGCAACTACGATGCCCGCCAGGAGCGCTATTCCCACATCAATGGCCTGCGCTGCCATTCGCCGCTGCACAACGGCATCGTGCAGCGGGCGGTTGATGGTTTGTTGTGAAGGATCGATCATTGAGGTCTACTCAATCTTCGCGGCCATCTCGGCCACTCGCTGCGTTGCGAACGCTTTTTCATCCTCGGTCATGACGGCGGACTCGATCTCGACGCTGACCTGCGTGCCGGTTGCGACATCCTTTGCGGATGCCTTGAGTATGCCTTCGGAAGTCATCTCGAAAGCGACATCTACCTGCGCCTTGCCGGCGGGGCCGGGTTCGATGTCATCTATGACGATCTCGCCCAGCAGCAGATTGCGCTGTGCGATGGTGTCTTCGCCCTGGTAGATGGGGAAGCTGATGGCGGTTTGCCCCTCGTGGGCGGTCGTATATGACTCCACGGCGACCGGGGGCAATGTAGCGCCGCGTTGGATGACGGACGAGAAACTTCCGCCGGCGACTTCTACACCAACCGAACGCGATGCCTTGAACGTTATTTTTGTTGTGCCCCAGTTGGCTGCCGCGGCCGCTCCCATTGCCACACATTCGTCGGGATTGATCGTCGAGAGGGCTTCCATTCCGAATACGTCAGCGAGCACGTTCCTGACCCGCGGGATTCGGGTCGAGCCGCCCGAGAGCAGCACTTCGTCGATATCGACAGGCTTGAGTTTTGCGTGATCGAGGGCATCCAGCAGCGGCGCCCGGAGCCGATCGAACAGGTCGATGGCGGCTTTCTCGAAATCGGCCCGCACGATGTCAAAGTCGAGGCTCAACGCCTTTTCAGGGACAATGAACGGGACGCTGACACGGGTGGAGTCCTTGAAAGACAGTTGCCTCTTGGCCTCTTCGGCGGCTTCTCGCAGGCGCTGGGCGGTGACGGCGTCGCAGGCGAGCAGGTCGACGCCATGCCGGTTTTCGAACTTGCCGGCCAGCAATTGCATCATTCGCTGGTCGAAGTCATCTCCGCCGAGTTCGTTGTCGCCGCTCGTCGCGATGACCGAGAATCGGCCCTTGTGGAGTTTGAGGACGGAGATATCCAGCGTGCCCCCGCCGAGATCGAAGACGAGGATCGTCAGTCGATCCTGTTCGTGAAGCTTGTAGGCCATCGCTGCGGCGGTGGGCTCATCGAGGATTCTGTCGATCTGGAGTCCAGCGATCTCGGCCGCTTCGCGGGTGGCTGCGCGCTGGGTGGCGTTGAAATACGCGGGTGCGGTGACGACCGCCCGCTCGATTTCGCCGCCGATATAGGCCTCGGCGTCGGCCTTGAGCCTCTTCAGGATGAGAGCGGATATCTCCTGCGGCGAGTATGCAGCGCCGTTGATCCTCACTCGATAGCCATCTTCGCCGATACGGCGTTTGATCGAGAATATGGTGCGCTCGGGATTGAGGGCGGCCTGGCTGCGGGCGATGCGCCCGACGAGAACGGCGTCGTCCTCGAAAGCTACCACCGACGGCGTGTATGCATAGCCGTCGGCGTTTGGGATGATCTCGGGCCGGTCGTCGGGGCCAACCCATGCCATCACTGAATTGGTCGTCCCAAGATCTATGCCGACACAACGCTCCATTGCATTACTCCAGCGTCAAATGGTGTTGTGGGGCAGGCTTTCTTCCTGCCAATTAATCTTCAGCCTGTAAAGGCTGCTCCACATTAGCCGGCAGGGCGACCCTGACGAGCGCGTGCTTCACTACCTTGTCGTTGTACGCAAGTCCGCGCTCGATCAGTTCACTCACCACGGCTTCTTTCAGGTCATCTTCAGGGGGCCTCGCTCCGTTACTGTCGGGGACTACGGTACACCCCCGGCGGTCGAATCTGTCGCCGGGTTTGGGCTCGATGGTCTGAAGCAGGTCAAGTTCACACAGGAAGCTGAGCATCTGGCCGCGCAACTGCCGCACCCCGGCGAGTACATTATCCAGCGTCTCCGCCGGGTCGGCGTTGGTGGTGTCGAGCGAGTCGGCGAACTCGCAGGCCTGCATGACACGAAGCTGCTCGTTCAGCATTCTCTGACAGCACCCACGCCAGTCGTGAGAGCTTTCGGTTCGGGCCTTGACCTGCTTGTATGCCTGCAAGAGAGCCGCGTATCGCCTTGCGATCTCTTCAGCACGCTGTTGCCAACGCCCAGCGCTTCGCGTGTCCGTGCCCGTGCGGCTGCCTTTGCGCGAACGGGCCGAGTTAAACAGCTCCCGGCTGCGGGCACGTTGTTGCCCCGCCCGCTTACAGGATGAGCCGAAGAAAAACGACTTGGGAACTTCGTGCAGGTGCGCCTTGTACATGCTTCCCATTGTCACCTTGTATTGTCTGCTGTCATACCGGTAGGGGCGGTTCGCGAACCGCCCCTACGATTGTTCGGCGGATTCGGGCCACAAGACAGCAGATTCCTTTATTTATGCAGTGCTACCAGCCATCATATCAAGGGCATGCCCACAGGCTCCACAGAAATTGTGGTCACGCCCCACCGAAGCACCGCATGATGGGCACGGTTGGACAGGTGAACGGTGGAACAGTTGAACAGTCGAATGATTCAGATCGTCTACTCTCGCCTGCTCTCCTGTCGCCTTTCCAGTATGCTCCCGTTGTGCGCCTGATGCCAATGATGAAGTACTGCCGAAGGTATCATCGGTCAGTATGAGCTCCGCGCCCAATTGTGGCGCCGACTTAAGCGGTTCGCGGCGAACCGCGCCCAGCGCCACGTTCAGGTCGCCGGGGTCTATTCTCGCTGCGGTTGCAGGATCGACCTCGACCAGGAGCTGATACATCGCCTTTGCCTGGCGCGGGCGGCGAACTTCGCGGTAGCACACCAGCAGGTTGATCAGGACGTTGGACTGCTTGATCTTCTGCGTCCCCGGTGTTCCGTATCTGATCATCGACCGCAGCGCCTCGAGCGCTTCAATTGCAGCTTCCCAGTCCGTCAGTCTCATGCACGTGGTAGCCAGATTATTCAAGGCCGGCGCGGGCCGGAAGACCATTTTACCGGACAGTGATGCAGCCGCAGCTTTCTGGAACCACTCCTTGGCCTGCACTATGTGCTCGGAACGATAGAGCGCCATTCCGAGGTGCAGCATGGCATCAACGTTCCCCGGCTCGTCGGTGAGTTTCTGCCGGGCAAGGGCCGTCACCTGCGGCCAGTCTCCGCTTGCTATTGCGCTCCTGATATCATTGCCCGTTGTTGCGGGCGCCGGAGCACTGAGTTTCGCGGCAACGAACGCGTGCGCTTCGCAGATTTCCCGATCTTCGGGGCGTTCGGCTGCAAGTTCGCTGAAAAGCACGTGGGCGTGCTTCCATTGCTTCATCTTGGCGAACGCCATAGCCATGTTGCGTCGCGCGGGCACGTCGTCAGGCTTGTGCAGGAGAATTTCGCTGTAGCAATCTACCGCTTGTTGGAACTCTTGGAGCCTGAAGCTGGCCAGGCCCAGCAGGCCGAGGGCGTCGATATTGCGGTTGCTCAGCTCGCAGGCGCGGCTCGACGCTTCCCGTGCGCAGGCCCAGTCGCCCGCCCGGGCGGCCACTTGAGCCCTGACGAGCAACCTACCCGCTCGCCATTCCTTTATCATGCTCACGATCATCGTGAAACTCCTTATATCTTAGCATCGGCATCTGCGCCCGTTAAGGACAGGGTTTCTGTATCGCAAGATTCTAGAACCCGACCGTCTGCGTCATCATTGCGGTCGTTTGCGAATATTATGATATCCCCGCGCCAGGCTCGCGCCGTGAGTGTGGCTGCCACAGTCAAGAGCATATACCAGTAAGCGAGCACAGTCGCCGGGAACTTGACCAAGAGGCTGACGGGCAGCGCCTTGAGAGTGGCGACTAAGCGCGGCCCGGCTGTTTCATGGGAACTCTGAAGCGGCAGCTTGGCCGCGATGTCGTATAGCGGCTGGAGCCAGCCGCTTCGCCGGGATGACGCGGCCCCGGGCAGCATCGGCGATAATGCCGCGGCCAACAGGCAGATCGGCAGGCCCACGGCCACAGCAACAGAAGTGAACAGAGCTACCGACGCGTAACGATGCCAATTGCGGTGCCAGTTGCGGCAATGTGGAGCAGCCTTTCCAGGCTGCTGATTGATTCCATTGGCAGGCTGAAAGCCTGCCCCACATACTGTTACTGTGATCAGCAGCAGCGGAAAGCATGCTGCAAGTATGGGCAGAGAGAGCGTCCGGCCCACGATTGGATGCACCAGGCTGAGTGTGAGTTCGCCCAGAAGCACTACAGGGATATACAGAATGCCTGTGCCCGCGGCGGCGGCAACCGCAAGCCGGTGGCCTGGAGTCCCGGGAACCAAGCGCTTCACAATGAACAACATGTAGCCAGCCGAGAGGGCCGCGCAAGCTGCGCTGACGGCAAGGATGCTGACAGAGCCGAGGCCGTTGACTGCTGTGGTAACGTATGCGATAAGCCCCGGCAAGGTGATGAGGGCGCACCACAATGCCCGCCGCCAGAAAGCGTGAGCTTCGACGTCAAACGGCGCGCGGGTCAATTGGCTGAAGCTGACGCTCTCTGCGGAGATGGCAACCTGGGTGCCGGTGGCCCCGCAATTCGTGCAGAAGCTGGCTCCCGGGGCCATCTTGGCGTTACACGCCTCACAAACGATGGTAGTGTCTGCCATGGTGTCTATTGTTACAGGCGTTGCCGTCGTCGTTTTCATTGGGGCTTCCTCGCTCTTCATGCGGTTGTCGCGTGGCCCTGCTAAAACGCTGGCGGATGAAACCGCGGATTAACACAGATAAACACAGATAGCAGTTCTTAATAATCAGCGCTCATCTGTGGTTGCCTTTCTTTTAATTCCGTCGAGATGCACTTGCAAATGGCGTTCCAAAGCAGCCTGCAAAGTGCGATCAACATCGCCTATTATGCCGCAATACCCATAAGGCCTTGTCATTTCAGAGGTTAAGCGCGCCTTGTGATGATGCTGTTTGGCACAATACAGCCGTGGCATTCGGAACATATAGTCAGGGCTATGGCAGGGGCCTGTGGAGAACGCCCCATATGTGCAGGATGCCGCATGTCTGCAAATACGCCGACGGAGCCAAGTGTCGTAAGAATGGTAATGCCAACAGCTTACAGGCGTGCAATGCTTCCCGGCGCATTCGCAGACGGGCCTGAATGAGCACATGCTGCGGTCGAAATGGGGCTGTGGCGTTCTACGCAACCCGCTGTTCACGATGCGGGCGGCGAAAGAGAATTCTAAAATGCCGCAAGTCGTTACTACTCAGAATGTTAGCACCAGATTGCAGGGAGCCGTTGAGAGTTTTCCAGCATTTTGGCACTGCTGTTGCTTCACTTGCAGGCCGAAAGCGAAAGCAAGAAGCCGTAAAGAAAGGGAGCTTGCTTGTTGACGCATTGATGTGTGTTGATTTTATGGCCTTTTGTCGGCAATGTTCAGGAAAGGAGACAGATATGAAGACACTTAAGATGTTCAGGCGTGAGAAGGGACAGAGTTTGGTTGAGTATGCGCTGATTATAGCGCTTGTTTCCATTGCGATAGTCGGCGGCCTGACGGGCCTCGCCACTGGTCTCGGCACCCAGTTCACGAACATTATCGCTTCGATGTAAGCCGGATTTGATGTTGCCTGATGGCATCACGTCAAGAGGTGGTGGACGGTATTAAACGGTAGGGGCGGTTCACGAACCGCCCCTACGCCACCGTTCACCCCCGTTGCTTAAACTTGCGAGATGATGATGTATTTGGACCAATATGTGGGGCAGGCGTTCAGCCTGCCAACGGAATCAATCAGCAGCCTGGAAAGGCTGCTCCACATTAAGAGATTGCGTCGAGGACAATCACTCATGGAGTACGTCCTGATTCTTACTCTCGTCTCGACCGCAGTTGTAGGCGCACTCACCCTCTTCGGAGCGCGGGTGGCGCAGGACATCAACGGCCTGGCGCAACAGGTGATTTCGCTGTGATGGACACCGTGAGTAGGGGCGAAAAATGTTTCGCCGCTACTTGGACGTGCACGACGCACCGACAGGCTCGAAGTCGGTTGAGACGGATGAAACCACTGATAAAGACAGATACGGATTCTTAATAATCAGCCTTCATCTGTGGATGCCTTTCTTCAAGTGCCACTGCGTTGGCTTGTTGCCCGGCGGAGGACATATCATGACAAGAAAAATACGAAACAGTCATAAACGCCGATCCCGCCAGAATCGCGGGCGGGCAGGGCAGGCGCTGGTCGAATTCGCCCTTATACTGCCAGTGCTGTTGCTGGTGCTTCTGGGAACCGTCGAGTTCGGGCGGATGTGTACAGCACAGAATGCGGTTACCAACGCCGCCCGTGAGGGCGTACGGAGCGGTGTGCTTGCCACCTCGAACGCCGCCGATGTGCAGGCACTGGTAACGGGGCTTCTCGCTTCCGCCGGTATTGATACCGATAAGGTCGCGGTTGCGGTCCAGAACGTCGGGACCGCTTACCTGCCCGGCGCTGACGTTACCGTAACGGTCGATTATGAGTATGAGCCCCTGGTGGGAGACATTCTCGGCTTGGGAACATCTCTGACTTTAACGAGCACCAGCGTGATGCGGCACGAATAGGGCCGCTGGAAGAGAACAGGAGAAAGGAGAGCAGGCGACAGTTGTCGTCTGAAGCATTCGACTGTTCGACTGTTCAACTGTCCGATTTACGGAGGAGCGAGGGATGCGAAGATCGAAGCCAA
>JAUWKK010000189.1 GCA_030614245.1 Planctomycetota bacterium
AGCAAGATATGCGAGGCAATGGGCGGCAACATGGTCGCAGTCGGTGAAGAGACCGGTGAACTCGCCGAAATGCTGCCGAAAGTCGCCGACACCTACGATGAAGACGTCGACGCCCTGGTCGCTGGAATGATGAGCATCATCGAGCCGCTGCTCATCGTCTTCATGGGCACCGCTGTGGCATTCATCGTCATCTCGCTCTTCCTGCCGCTCATCAAGCTGATGACCAGCATCGGCCAGGAGAAGACATAGTCCTGAACGGCCGGAAACCAGACAATGCAGACGGCGCATCCCTTCAATGGAATGCGCCGTTTTTCTTCCTCTCCGGGCCGGGCTCGCCATGCTCCTTGATTCCACAACACCCGCGGCCATATAATCGCAGCACCACACTCGCCGCGCCTCGACACAAGGGGGGCTTCCGATGAAGACCGCACTCATCACGGGCATTACCGGACAGGATGGCTCCTACCTCGCCGACCTGCTGCTGGAGAAGGGCTACAGGGTCGCGGGAATGGTTCGCCGCTCGAGCACCGAGAAATTCGAGCGCATCGAGCACATCCGCGACAGGATCGAAATCCACCAGGGCGACCTGCTCGACCTGCATTCGCTCAACAGCATCATCGAAACAGTCCAGCCCGACGAGATATACAACCTCGCGGCCATGTCGTTCGTGCCCACGTCGTGGGAACAGCCCCTGCTCACCCCCGAGTTCACCGGCATCGGCGTCGTTCGAGTCCTCGAAGCCGCACGCCTGGTCAATCCCGGGATCCGTTTCTACCAGGCATCGAGCAGCGAGATGTTCGGAAAAGTCAAACAGGCCCCGCAGACCGAGAGCACGCCGTTCCATCCGCGCAGCCCATACGGCTCGGCGAAGGCCTTCGGGCACTTCATCACGATCAACTACCGCGAGCGGTACGGGATGTTCGCCGTCTCGGGAATATGCTTCAATCACGAATCGCCGCGCCGGGGGCGCGAGTTCGTCACGAGGAAAGTCACCGACGCCGTCGCCCGGATAAAAGTTACAGGCGAGGGCCGGCTGCATCTGGTAAATCTAGAAGCCAAGCGCGACTGGGGCTTCGCAGCCGATTACGTGAAAGCGATGCACATAATGCTCCAGCAGGATGAACCGGCAGACTACGTCATCTCGACCGGCGAAACGCATTCCGTGCGGGAACTCGTCGAGCTCGCCTTCTCTCACCCCGGGCTCACCTGGGAAGACTACGTAGTCATCGACCCGAAGTTCGTCCGCAAGTCCGAAGTGAAACTGCTGCTGGGCGATTCCAGCAAGGCCCGCCGCGAACTCGGATGGCAGCCGACCGTCGGCTTCAAACAGCTCGTCGAGATGATGGTCGACGCGGATGTCATCCGCTGCGAGAGGCTCCTCAAGTACGGAGAACACTAATCGTGAAAGTTCTCCTAACAGGAGCGGCCGGCTTCGCAGGCGGGCATCTCGTCCCGCATCTCACCCGCAGTGGATATGAGGTCGCCTGCACCGATCTCGAGCCCGGCCGCATGCCGGACTGCGTGCCTTGCGATATTACCGACGGATCGGCGGTCGACGAGATGCTGGAGGACATCCGGCCCGACGCCGTAGTCAACCTCGCCGCCGTCTCGTTCGTGCAGGATGCCGACAGCTTCCCGCAGCTCGCGTTGAAGGTAAACCTCAAGGGGGCCCGCAATCTGATCGAGACCAAGCTGAAGCACGCTCCTGATGCGACGTTCCTGGCCATAAGTTCGGCGGCAGTCTACGGCACCGTCGCCCCGGAGGAGCAGCCCATCCGCGAGACGGTGCCTCCAGCTCCGGCCAACGTGTACGCCTCAACTAAGGCCGCGCTCGAAACGCTCTGCACCGAATACACCGGCAAGCTGCGCATCATCTTGCTCAGGCCGTTCAATCACATCGGCCCCGGCCAGGCTCCCAGCTTCGTAGCCGGCAGCTTCGCCAGGCAGATCGCCACGATCGAAGCCGGCAAGGCGATGCCAGTGCTTCGCGTAGGCAATCTCGATACCCGCCGCGACTTCACCGACGTCAGAGATGTCGCCGAGGCCTATCGCCTCGCTCTCGAACGGTGCGAGCCCGATACCCCCTACAACATCTGCTCCGGCCGGTACTGCACTATCCGGCATCTGCTCGACACGCTGCTCTCAATGAGCCACGCCGACATAAGCATCGAAACCGACGACTCGAAGCTCCGCGCCGATGAGACATCGATGCTGCAGGGCTGCCCGGAGAAATTCGTGAAAGCCACCGGTTGGAAGCGCTCTTTCCACCTGGTACAATCGCTCTCGGACGTGCTGGACTACTGGCGCGCGCAGATACGAGAGGCGTGACGTGAGAAACGTAGTAGTAACCGGTCTGGGAGCGGTTTCACCGATAGGCATCGGCGTGGGCGCCTTCTGGGAATCCCTCTGTGCCGGCCGCAGCGGCATAGCGCCGATCACCCGTTTCGATGCAAGCCCCTTCCGCAACAATCTCGCCGGCGAGGTGACGGATTTCGACGCATCCGGCCTCGGAACCGACCTCGACGACATCTCGCGCTGCCATCAGTACGCCTTTGCGTCGTTGCTGGAGGCCATCAGCGATGCCGGCCTGCCCGATGCCGGCCTGCGGGCCGCGGGCATCTGCGCCGGGACGAACTTCGGCAGCCTCGAATGGGGTCAGCAGCATCTGGCACAGCTCTTCATAGATGAACCGGTCGCTCCGCGATGTTGGGAGCAACTGCGGCTCGGGTCGGGCATCGAGTTTTTCGCCGGACGACTTGGCCTGGGAGGGCCGCGAACGCTTGTTTCGCTCTCGTGCGCGTCAGGCGTTGCCGCCATCGGCCACGCCGCCGATGCCATCCGGTGGGGCCGCGCCGACGCGATGCTCGCAGTGGGACACGATGAGCTCTCAATATTCTGTTACAGCGGCCTGAGCGCCCTGCGGGCGATCACACCCGACATCATCCGGCCGTTTGACATTAACCGCAGGGGCACCCTGTTTGCCGAAGGGGCCGGAGCTCTCGTTCTCGAATCCGAAGCCGGTGCAAGGGCGCGCGGAGCCGATATCTACGCTCGCGTCAGAGGCCACGCGATGAACAACGACGCATTCCACATGACCGCACCCGACAAGACCGGCAAGGGGATCGTCGCCGTCATGCGGGCCGCTCTCGACGATGCGCAGATCAATCCCGAGCAGATCGAACATATCAACGCGCACGGCACCGGCACACAGTTCAACGACAAGATCGAGACGGCCTCGATAAAGGCCGTTTTCGGCGAACACGCGGCACGCATGCCCGTCGTCTCGATGAAATCCATGATGGGCCACACGATGGGCGCATCGGGAACGCTCGAATCAATAGGCGCCATTCTCACGATGCGGAACGGTACCATTCCGCCGACCATAAACCTCGAGGAGCCCGATCCTGAATGCGACCTCGACTACGTCCCGGCCCAGGCGCGGCAGCAGCAGGTGAAGACCGGCCTCTGCAACTCTTACGGCTGCGGCGGCACCAATGCCGCAATAGTTTTCGAGCGACCTTGAACTCCGGAGGTGATAATCTTGCCACGCCCGGTAGCTATTCGAGCGGTCGCGCCGATCACGCCTATCGGCTGCGGAGCCGAGAGCTTCGCCGACGCCCTGCGAGAGCAGCGATGCGGAATCGACGAGGTCGTCGGCTTTGACGTCACCGATCTGGCCGTCCAGGTCGCGGGCGAGGTGCAGGATTTCGATCTGGACGATTACCTCGAGTCAGTGAAGAGCTACGTGGACCGCAGCTCGGCCTTCGCGCTCGCGGCGGCGGCAATGGCGCTCGGTGATGCGCAATGGGAGCCGACAGCCGAGCAGCCCGTCGGCCTCGCGCTCGGCACCGAGTGGGGCTGCCTCGATTCGATGGCGCTCTTCGCCGAGAAGATCACCACCAGCAATCCGAAGTTCGCCCAGCCGCTCCTCTTCACACAGGGCTATGTCAACGCACCTAACTCGTTGGTATCTATCGAGTTCGGCCTGCGCGGATTCAACACGTGCATTAGCTGCGGGCGCACATCGGGGGCGGCGGCGATAGCTTGCGCATTCGACCAGGTCCGCCACGGCCGGGCCGACCGGCTGCTCGCAGGCGGCGTAGATGTCCTCTCGCGCGTCCTGTGCAGCTCGCTCGACGGCAAGACGTTCGGCCCACTGGGCGAAGCGGCGGCGATGCTCGCCATTGAACCCGCAAACGGCGATGCCCACCTGCTGATCCTCGGGGCCGGGCAGGCGGCGGGAGCCGGCAACGGACGCCGCGCGTTCGAGGCGGCGCTGGCGGATGCCGGAATCGATGCTGACTCGCTCGATGCCATCGTTCTCTCGGGCGATCCCGCCGCCATCGGCCTGCTGAGCGTCGAGCGGCCGCTCGTCGAGAACGCTCAGCCCGCGCTCGTCTCGTGGCTGTCCACATCCGTGGGCGACACGATGGGCGCCTCGGGGGCAGTGGCGGCGTGTGCGGCGGCATTGATGCTGCGCTTCGGCATCATGCCGGACGCCCGGCACATTGCGGTCGTATCGGCCGATCTGAAGGAGAGCTGCGTAGTGTTGATAATCGGCAAGGCGGACTGAGCCTGGTTCATTTCGATGCATGCTGTGGTTGCAGGGTACAATTCAGAATTGACTGAAAGCGGCTGCGGGGTTAGACTCGGTACATGGTCAAGATTCTGTACGTCATCACCGAGCTGAATCCCGGCGGAGCCGAGAGGATTCTTTTCGAGCTTGCGCGCGGGCTGGATCGCGACGAGTTCGAGCCGACGGTCGCCGCGCTCTCGGGACGGGGCATTGTGGGCGAATGGCTGGACCGCGAAGGCATCAAGGTGCATTATCTTGGCAAAAGCCGCCTGCTGGCGGTGCTCAGGCTTCGCCGTTTGATAAGGCGGCTGCGGCCTGAGATCGTCCACTCGTTCCTGTTCCACGCGAATATCGCGTCGCGTTTCGCCGCGGCAGGGCTTGGTGTTGATGTCGTCATCGGATCGATCCGCGGTACCGAGGCGAACCGGCCGTTTCGCCTGTGGCTGGACCGCGTCACGCAGCGGCTGACAACACTCGAGATTTGCGTCTGCGAAGCCGTGCGGAAGTTCACCATCGAACGGGCCGGCGTTCCATCCAATAGACTAGTCACCATCTCGAACGGCATCGACGCATCGCGATACGAGGGCGTTGAGGGGACGCTGCGCGCGGAATTGGGCCTGAGCGAGGGCGACCTCGTCGTGACGACGGTCGCGCGCCTCGACGAGCAGAAGGGTGTCGGGCACCTGGTGAATGTAGCGATGAAGCTGCTGCCGGAGTTCCCCCGCGCGCACTTCGCTATCGTGGGCGAGGGGCCGCAAGCGGACGAAATCCGGCGGGCGACGGCATCTATGGATGACCGGATTCACCTGCTAGGCCAGCGATACGACGTGCCGTCGATCCTGGCATCGAGCGACCTTTTCGTGCTGCCTTCCCTGTGGGAGGGGATGCCTAACGTGGTGCTCGAGGCGATGGCCGCTGGGCTGCCCGTGGTGGCGAGCAGCGTGGGCGGCTGCCCGGAAGTGATAGAAGACGGCGTCACGGGCTTGCTGGTCGAGCCGGGCGATGAAGCGTCCCTCAAGCGCGCGATCACCGCACTGCTGATTGACCCCGCTAAGCGGCAAAGTTTCGGAGCCGCCGCCAGGGACAGAATCCGGCAGAGCTTCACGCTCGGGCGGATGATCGAGGCGAACGAAGCTCTCTACCGCAGGACATTGGCAAAGAAGAAACGAGGCTTCTGATTGGCGGGAGAAGCTGAGATGCCCGTGACTCTGCCGTCGAGAGCAAGGCTCCAGCCGAGCCGGATGCGCCGTGCGGTGCCGAAGGTGATGAGTGGAGTTACGGCACGGCTTGAGGCGGGGAGTGGAACCACAGATGAACCCGCCATACCCGCCCGCCTATGGCGGGGGCGGGCAGGCGCCTGCCTGCCTGAAGAGGGAATGGAACCACAGATGAACGCAGATGAACGCAGATAAGATGGAATATCTG
>JAUWKK010000364.1 GCA_030614245.1 Planctomycetota bacterium
CCCGCTCGCTGCAGGAGTTCCTGGGGATCCACCGCTGGGATCATGATGCGGCGCGCCGGCGCGTGCAGGAGTTGGTGATGAAGCGCCACGCCGGCGAGCATGCGATCGCGGTTATCGACGAAAGCAGTTTCCCCAAGAAAGGCGACAAGACCGTGGGCGTTCAGCAACAGTACTTCGTTGCGAAGGCGTAGAAGTCCCGATCGTGGCCAGCTGCTATGACAATTCCGTGACCTCTCCTCATCAAATCCACAGCCTCTGCATCACCATCTGCAAGTCTTCCGTCCAGAGTATCCAATTGAGCAATGTACCGAGCGAGTCGAGCCACGGCAATGACGCCCCCTCTGTAAATGGTGTTTAGAACAGCTGCTTTTGCCCACACCTCACGGTATGATGTGTTTGAGGGCCACTGTTCGAAAACCAGGCGAACCAAGCTGTCCGCTTTCGGAAGGTAGTCGTCCTCGTCGAATATTTCAGCGCACCGAATGATAGCATCTCTCATGTGAGTCACCTCCAACAACAGCTATTGGTTCATTCCCTAAGCCCACCTACCACCTCAGCGGCTTCTGCCAGGATTCCTTCAGATCCGCAATCGATTCATCAATCACCGTCTGTCCATCTTTCCCTTGCACGACGAGGCGCCCGGCATCCGTAACAACTCCGAGCTCGGCGTGGGGCACGGCGCGCAGGGCATCGGTGAAGGCCTTCGCATTCTGCGGTTCTACTTCGACGATGAACCGCGAGTTCGATTCGGAGAACAGGATCGTATCGTCGCGTTCAAGCCGGTCGGCTCCGGGCACGTTTGCGAGGCTGATCTCGATGCCCAAGCCGCCGGCAAACGCCATCTCGGCGGCCGCAACGGCCAGGCCGCCATCCGAGCAGTCGTGGCAGGACCTGACCAGCCCGAGGCCGGTTGCGCTCGACATCGACTCGAAGGTTTTCCTGCCGATTTTCGCGTCGACGGTCGGCACATTGTTGCCGATAGCGCCGAAGGTGCGGTAATACTGCGAGCCGCCGAGCTCGTCCCCGGTCATTCCGACGACGTAGACGAGGTTGCCGGGCTTCTTGGCGTCCATCGAGACGGCCTTCGTTACGTCGTCCATCACTGCAATGGCCGAGATGAGCAGCGTCGGCGGGATGGCTATCGTGCCGGCCTCGGTCTGGTATTCGTTGTTGAGGCTGTCTTTGCCCGAGATAAACGGCGTGCCGTATGCCTTTGCGACGTCGTAGCATGCGCGCGCGGCCCTGACGAGGCCGCCGAGGCGGTCGGGTTTGTTCGTATTGCCCCACGAGAAGTTATCGAGCAGTCCGACGCGTTCGATGCTGCCGCCGACGGCTATTATCTGGCGCAGCGCTTCGTCAATGGCCGACGCGGCCATGTGATAGGGATCGATGTCGCCGTAACATGGATTGATGCCGTTGGCGACGATGATGCCGCGTTTGCTGCCGAGGACCGGCGCGATGATGCAGGCGTCGCCGGGCCCGTCGTTGTCGGTGCCGACCAGCGGCTTGAGCACGCTCGATCCCTGCACTTCGTGATCGTACTGCCGGATGACGCACTCCTTCGAGCAGACGTTCCAGGCCGAGAGGATGCGTTTGAGATCATCGCCGCAGTCGCTCTTTGGCGGGATGTCCGGTTCCTCGTGCTCCGGCCTGACCCACACGGCTTCGCGCTTGATGCGCGGCACGCCGTTGTGGAGAAAGTCCATATCGAGATTGCAGACGAGCTGGCCTTCGTAGTGCAGGACGAGTCGGCCCGTATCGGTGAATCGGCCGATGGTCGTTGATTCGACGTCTTCGGAGGCGAAGAGCTGGTGTATTTCAGCTTCGTTTTCCGGCGGGACGGCTATGACCATCCGCTCCTGGGCTTCCGATATCCATATCTCGGTGTACGAGATGCCGTCGTATTTCAGCGGGACTTTCTCGATGTCGACTTCGGCTCCGACGTGCTCTCCCATTTCTCCGACGGCGGAAGAGAGCCCCCCGGCTCCGCAGTCTGTGATGCAGGAGTAAAGGCCCTGGTTGCGGGCCTCCAGCAGGACGTCGAGCATCTTCTTCTCGGTGATCGGGTCGCCTATCTGCACGGCTCCGCTGGAGGTCGTCTCGGATTCCTCGTGGAGTTCGAGCGAAGCGAAGGTGGCGCCGTGGATGCCGTCGCGCCCGGTGCGGCCGCCGCCCACGATAATGAGATCGCCGGTATGCGCTTCCTTGTGGCGGCGGTTCGTCGGGATGAGGCCGATGTTTCCGCAATAGACGAGCGGATTCCCGATGTAACGTTCATCGAAGAAGATGGCCCCGTTGGACGTCGGGATGCCCATCCGATTGCCGTAATCGCGGACGCCCGAGACGACGCCCTTGAATATCCGCTTGGGATGCAGGACGCCCTGCGGGAGCTGGTCGTGCGGATAGTCGGGCGGCCCGAAGCAGAAGATGTCGGTGTTGAGGATCGGCTTTGCTCCGAGCGCGGTGCCCATCGGATCGCGGATGACCCCGCCTATGCCCGGGCCGGCGCCGCCGTAAGGATCGAGCGCCGACGGGTGGTTGTGCGTCTCGACCTTGAAGCAGACGTCGTAGTCGTCGTCGAACTCGATAACGCCGGCATTGTCGACGAAGACCGAGACGCACCAGGGCTTGTCGAGCTCGTGCGTAACGCGGGCGATCGTGGTCTTCAGCAGGTTGTCGATGTGCTGGCCATTGTAGTCGATGATGCCCTTGAAGGTCTTGTGAACGCAGTGTTCCGACCACGTCTGAGCGATGCATTCGAGCTCGACGTCGGTTGGATTCCGCCGGCAGACCTTCGAGTAGTGATCGCGGATAGTCTGCATCTCGGCCAAGTTGAGCGAAAGCTCGCCGTCGCGGCTGATCCGGTCGAGTTTCTCGTCGGATGCAGTCAGCAAGTCGACCTCGATGCGCCTGACCCGGTAGGTAGTATCGAGGTGGACGTCGGGGAGCGGTGCGGGGCCGATGATGACGTCTTCAATGATACCGTTGGCGAGGATCTTGTTGCTGATCGTCTGGACGGTGTAGTCGTCAACGTCTCCGGTGAGCGCGTATTTCCAGCCGGTGCGGACGGATTCGGCCGTCAGGCCCATATCTCTGATGCCGCGCTGGGTCGAATGCGCGA
>JAUWKK010000395.1 GCA_030614245.1 Planctomycetota bacterium
GAGCCCGGCTGCGGCGTGCACGCCGGCCGCTGCTTCGAAGCGACGGGGACCATTGTGGAGGCCGCGGTGATCTGGCCCGAAGAGCGCGACCAGACCCTTGAAAACAGCATACTCGGGTCGGTAGTATGTGATGACAGGTCGTCCGACGTTCGTCCTTGCCAGGCAATGGGCATCAGGATGTGGATCCCTCGGGAGTATGAGCTTCGCGATTTCCAGGCGGACGTCGGCCACGTCCTGTGGAAGTTCTGCACTGACAAGAAGAGGAAGTGTGAAATCAACGTGGAACGCATCGCGGTCCCTCGGGGCCGGCTTGAAAGCTCGATCGACGAGTGGTTGTCGGCGAAGCTCGATCTCGGCTCCCAGATCATCGGATCGGCACGGGTCGGCTGCAACGGTCATCACGGCGTTCACCTGACGAGCATCGCGAAGGCCCCGATCCTGGATAGGATCCGGGGGCTGCACCGCCTGCAACTGGATCAGGCGTGGTTGTGTGACCGCGAGCAGCGGCTTTATCACGTGGCTTACCACAAGATCGGCAGAGGACACGATATTACTGTCCCTGATAATTTGAAAATCGAGTGTTGTCAGCAGGAATGCTATGAGACGCCGGAGCACACCTGATAAACCGGGGGCGGAGCCCTCGGCGGCCGTGCCGCATGTGAATGATGCGATGGAACTGTATCGGAGAAGCACCGGTGGAGCAATCGCCTCGGTACCCATGCGCCGGCCCCGGTACCTCGTGCCGCCCTTGAGCTGGATACTGCCATATTCCTCGCACAGGCGGATTGAACTCGATGAACTGGGGATGCACTTCCTGGACCTGTGCGACGGCGTGCGTACGATCGAAGAGATCATCCAGGAATTCGCCCGCACTTACAGATTGTCGTTCCGTGAGGCACAGATATCCGTGTTGCACTTCTCGAAGCAGCTTGTGGAACGCGGCGTGATCGCCATAGTCGGGCAAGAGTCACCACAGTCGAAAGCAGTAATCAGTAAACAGTAAACAGTGAAGAACCAAGAAACTCAAGACTGGCCACTGACCACTGACCACTGAATACTGACCACTGGTCACTGAGTAGACGGGACATATATGGATCGGGATTTCGAAATCAGGAGACAGACCGGGCTATCTCTTAACAAGTGCGCCGGCATCGTCATCAGCGGCATCCGGTTCAGGTTGTTTCGAGCGTCGATAACGGTAATGATCGCCGCACTGGCGGTGGCGTTCCTGATGACCACGCTGGGCTACAGCCTGATCGGGCTCGAGGTCACCGGTGCGGTTCATCGTCTGACGGCGCCGAGGCGAATGTTCTTGTTCTGGCTGAACCGGCTTTCAGCGCCGATCAGTGAATCCGATCTGCGCGCCACGCTCGGGACGGCGGCGCAGGGCGATGCCCGATGGCAGGAGCTCAGGATCTGGGGAGAATGCGATGACGCCGCCCTCGCTTCGCTGGCGGGTGTGACCCGGCGGGAATCGGAATATCTACGTTTCTTCTCCCAGCTCAGTGACGGCCAACTCCGTCCATTGACAGGTCGCGCCAGGGGCACGCAGATATTCAAGCATTTACAGCAGGAGACGGCATTCAGCGGCTTCAAGGACGAACTTGGCAAGGCCGGCATCCAGATGCCCGCCTCGTTTGATGCATTCAAGACTTTCCTGAAAGAATGGGAGCAATCGAGGCCGCTTGTGCGGCGCATCATTGCAGGTCACCGGGGAACCCTGGCCAAGCTCAAGCCGCTGTTGGCCGGGCGTTCGCCATCGGCCGTACTTGCAGAGCCAGGTGAACGCTTCGCTGAAAGGCTCCAGGAGACAGGCTTCCGGATGACTCAGGACGAGAGCAATGTCGCACGGGCTGAGGCAAAGACGAGCCTGGACAGCCAGCGGCTCGAACGGCCGCTGCAGAATGCGACGTTCAAGCAGAGATTCGCCATACGATACAACCTCAAGAACGTCAACGCCGTGACGCCCGGGATATTTTTCGGCGAAATGCGGTCGAGAGCCGGGGCGGCGTGGGCGTTGGCCGCGCTGCGCGATATCGGCGCGCCGCTGGATATGAGCGCCGACCGGGTACGCGAGATCGCCGGCAGCCAGATTTACCACAACAAACTGGCCAGAGTCGAGTCGGTGGTCCTCGCCCAGGCATCCGGTGCGCGCGTGTTCGGTTTCTCGAACCGCGTGCTCTGGCTCATCGCGGTCAGTCTTCTAGTCTGCGTCGTTGGTATCGCGAATGGGATGCTGATGAGCGTCAGCGAGCGATTTAAGGAGATTGCAACGATGAAATGCCTGGGAGCCACGGATGGGTTCATCATGAGAAGCTTCATCATGGAGTCCAGCGTGCAGGGCCTCGTCGGCGGTGTGATCGGAACGGTCATGGGCTTCATCCTTGGCGGGCTGCTGCGGCCCCTGTTTACCTACGGTTGGATGGGCTTGCAGCATATACCTTTGCCGAGTATGATGGTCGTGGGCTGCGTATCGGTCGCCATCGGCATTGTGATCTCGGTGCTGGCGGCGCTCTATCCCGCGTGGGTCGCCTCGCGGCTGGCCCCGATGGAAGCTATGGCAGTGGAGTAGCGCAGCGAATCGGCAGGCTGGAAAGCCTGCCCCACGTAAGGCAGGCGTCGCCTCCTCGCTGCGAAGCAGCGGAGGCATATAGGCTGGGGCTTCAGCCCCAGTTGAGGAGCGAAACAAAACGAGCCGCCCTGAAGGGGCGCAGGAGCGCCGCGAATC
>JAUWKK010000283.1 GCA_030614245.1 Planctomycetota bacterium
AAAACCTGCTAGCCAACCTCGCCGACAACGCGGTGGATAGCTCGGGTGTCAAGCGGGATTCGGCCTCGCCCACCGGCGTGGCAGTGATTGTAGTCGATGCCGGCGGCGAGAACCGCATCATCATAGTGGGCGGAGCCAACGGCAAACTCAACGCGGAAGACGTGCTCCAGCACCGGCAGGCGCTCGTCGACGCCGATCTGATACTGCTGCAGCTCGAGATACCCTATGACACGGTCGAAGCTGTAATCCAACTGGCGCGGGAGCACAGCGTGCCGGTGATACTCGATGCCGGGCCGCCGTGCGAGTCCGTCCGCGAGGCATTCTTCGAGGTCGACGTGCTTTCGCCGAACGAGGCCGAAGCCGAGGCCCTTGTCGGCATGCCGATCACCGACCTGATAACGGCTGAAGCGGCCGGTCAGCTGATACTCGCGCGCGGCGCAGGCGCGGCTGTGATTAAGCTTGGCGCGAAAGGAGCTATGCTGGTCACCAACAAGGGCGGACAGCATTTCCCGGCGTTTGACGTCGAAGCTGTTGACACGACGGCGGCAGGCGATGCGTTTACGGCGTCGTTGGCCGTTCAACTGGCCCGGGGCGGTAATATCGAGGACGCCGTTGGCTATGCAAACGCCGCCGGCGCTATCGCCGTTACGAAATTCGGCGCGCAGCCGTCTGCCCCTACCCGGCAAGAAGTAGAAAGCCTGCACACCAGCCACACGAGAACAGGAGAAAGGAGAGCAGGCGACAGTTGACGATCTGAATCATTCGACTGTTCAACTGTCAGAGCCTGGCGGGCAGGCCCCGGAGCAGGCTTGATATACCCTGGAGGCGCAACGTGGGGCAGGCTTTCAGCCCTCCGTAGGCGGGCAGGCCTGCCAATTAACCAGCAGCCTGGAAAGAACAGGTGAACTGTGGAGCAGGTGAACAGTCGAAAGATTGAATTCTTTTCGCCTGCTCTCCTATCTACTTTCTGCTGTTCTAAAGGCTGCTCCACATTAACATTCCCGCCTGAGGCGGGCAGGACTGGAGGAACGAATGCTGAAGTTTTCGGTCTGCATCGAGATGGTCTTCAACAAGTATCCGATTCAGGAACGGATTCGCCAGGTGGCCCGGTCGGGCGCGCGGGGTTTCGAGTTCTGGAACTGGCAGAACAAGGACCTCGAGCTGATAGGCAAGTGCGCCCGCGCCAATAAGCTGAAGGTGGCAGGCTTCGTGGGCAATCCCGGCGTGCCGATTGTCCAGTCGTCGCAGAAGAAGGCTTTCCAGGAGATAGTGGCCGAATCGCTCGAGGTCGCAAAGAAACTACGTGCCAGAACGTTGATTATCACGACCGGGCAGGAAGTCGCCAAGATATCCCGCACGCGCCAGCACACTGCCATCGTCTCGTGCCTGAAGTCCGTCGCGAAGATGTGCGAAGATGCCCGCGTGACGCTTGCGCTCGAGCCGCTCAACACGAAGATCGACCACAAGGGCTATTATCTCGACAGATCGGCAGAAGCCTTCAAGATCATCGGCGAGGTCGGCAGTCCGGCCGTCAAGGTGCTCTACGACATCTACCATATGCAGATAATGGAAGGCGATATCATCCGGACGATGACGGGCAACTCCTCGAAGATCGGCCATATACACGTAGGCGATACGCCTGGACGCAACGAGCCCGGCACCGGCGAGATCAACTATCCAAACGTCTTCTCCGCGATCAAGAAGATGAAGTTCGTCGGCTTCACCGGAATGGAGTTCGTGCCGACTGGCAATCATCTCCACGCAGTGGAGCAGGTGCTGGCGATGTCGTGAGGGAAGCCGGGGGTAGTCAGTCGTCTGTTGAGCCCGCGCCGCTGTAAGGGCGGTTCCGGCCTGTGGCCGGCAGGCGCCTGTCCGCCTTTGGCGGAAACCGCCCCTACTCGCGATGTGCTCAAGGGCCGATCAAAACCCTGGTGGGAGCAGGACCCTGGACGCAAAAATCCTTCGTTGCTCGCCGCCTGTGGAGGACCTGCCTGCCCCAGGAGGGGCTACGCTCTCAGGACGACATGAGAGTATCGTTGTAGTGCTCGCCCAACTTCCGCAGTTTGGGCCGATTCAGATTTTTTTCGCGTCTTTTTTCGGCCCTTTTTCGGTCGGGACTGACATAATGGAAAGCAAGAAGCCTACCAAGCTTTGCTCGTGGCGGCAGGGCATAGTCATGGGTATTGCCGTGTGCGCAGGCATCGCTTTCTCGACGTATCGGAAGTACAGCCGCAAGGGCTATATCGACAAGGTTGATATCGGATGCATGGCCTTTGCCCTGCTGATGTGTCTCGGAATCTGCTGGGGCATAACGTGGTGGGGCAACCGACCGGAAGAGGAGGATTGAATGCTTGAGCTATACGACACGTGGAACGGATTGATCCCGATATTTGTCGGCATTTACGGGCTCCTTCTGGCCTACCGTGTGCTGCCTCGGAAGCCCAAGGATCCAGAGAAAATGGATTTGTGGCACCGCAAGTTTGGGAAAATGATGAAGATCATCAGTCCGTTCCTCATCATCTTCGGGATTCTGCTGTTGCTCGGCGCATTAGACTAGCCTCGAACAATGGCTTATACGGGGGCGGGCTAAAGCCCCGCCCGTGAAGCACACATCCGCCACAAACACAACACAAGGAACAACTTCAAGATGACAACGCGCGTGTCGAGTATCAAGGAACGGTTGGCAAGGTGGCGTTCGTTCATGGACGGAGAGGTTTCCGGCGGATTCATGTTCCACGTGAACTTTTCTCTGCCCGAATGGGAAGAGCAGTTGCCTCCCTCGGTGCTGCCCTGGCCCGACAAGGTGGAGGAACGCATCGAGCGGCGATGGGCGTACTATGAGCTGATGTGCAGGAAGGCGAAACTCGTTGACGACGACCGAGTTCCCTTCCTCAACAACTTGACCGGCACCGAGATATTCGCCGAGTCGTTCGGATGCAGAATTCACCGTCCGGACGACACGAACCCATTTGCTCTTCCGTTGATCCATACGGCCGCCGAAGCGGATAGTTTGAAGATACCCGAGGTGAGCACGTCCTCCCTCGCCTACCTGTTTGATATCGGCGACGAACTGTACCGGCGCGGCGGGCCGGATGCGGTGATGAAACCCGTGGACATCCAGAGTCCGATGGATGTCGTCGCGCTCATCTGGGACAAAGCGGACTTGTTCATTGCGATGGTCGAAGTCCCGGACGCCGTACGCGCATTGGCAGAGAAAGTGCGCAAGTTGATGGTCGTCTTTCTTGACGAGTGGTTCGGACGCTATGGAACGACCTTTGTAGCCCACTATCCCGACTACGTGATGCACGGCGGCGTCACGATGTCCGTGGACGAGGTTGGCTCGGTCAGCGACGAAATGTTCCGCGAGTTCTTTCGGGACGAGCTGGTCGCCATGTCGGAGCACTTCGGGGGAATCGGCATACACTGCTGCGCCGACGCGCGCCACCAGTGGGGCAATTTCCGTGACATTCCCGGCCTCAAACTAATCAACCACAACGCCCCGCCCACACGCGATGCCAGTGAATACCTCCAGGATTCTTTGCGCTTCTACGGCAAGAAAGTCGCCCAGATGCCTATAGGCTGGACGCCGGACGGTCCGCCCGAGTCCTGGCCGTCGCAGTTCCCCGAAGGGACGCGGGTCGTGTTCGAAGTCCAGGCTGAAGACGCGGCCGAGGCTGCCGCCATCGCCGAGCGTCTGCACGAGACTCGTGAGGCATTGCAGGTGTAACAGGGTTGATCTCGGCAACCAGCCAGCCGAACAGCCCGTTGCAGGCGACGCTTGACAGCGCGCCTGATCCGCAACGTTAGAGGCCCAGATCAAGAACCACCACACACATCCATTACTGGATTGGATTCAGGAGGAGCCATTTATGACCACGCAAGAACCAGAAGATTACACCTCGATTGTTCCACGATTCACTTTCGCGGACACGCTGGAAGAACAAGAAGAACAACTGAAGACGAATCCCATGCTCCAGCGGTTCATCGAGTCGCGGAGAAAGATGTCCGGGGACCCGCACCGGCCGGTCTATCACTACGTTAACCCGGAACACCGGCTGAACGACCCGAACGGGCTGTGTTTCTGGCAAGGCCGGTGGCACCTCTTTTACCAGGGGTATCCGCCGGAAGACCCCCGCCAGCACTGGGGGCACGCCGTCAGCGATGATCTGATCCACTGGCGAGACCTTCCCTACGCGATCTATCCCAATCCGGAAAAGTGCTGTTGCTCCGG
>JAUWKK010000212.1 GCA_030614245.1 Planctomycetota bacterium
AGATTATTGCATAATTCTCCGTGGCCGTCGCTGATGCGGCTTCATGCGCGGCCAGCCGTCATCGCATCATACGACGCCGTAATCCGATATCGTTGTCAGCGGCGCGAAGATGCAGCCCTCGGCCTCGATGTTCTCGCGGCCTGCGTCCTCGCGGTCGATAACCGTGATAACCTTCACGACCTGGCACCCGGCATCCTTGCACCCGCGGATGCACTTGACGACCTGCCCGCCCGTCGTCGTCGTGTCCTCCACGATGACCAGCCGGTCGCCCTGGCGGATCGGGCCCTCGATGGCCTTCATGGTGCCGTGCTCCTTGACCTGCTTTCGGAAGACGAACCCGCGCAGCGGCGTGGTCCCCTCCTGCAGTTCGCTGAGTGCGCAGACGGCGCCGACGATCGGCACCGCGCCCATCTCGGGGCCGCCGACGCAGTCGATGTCGTCCCCGGCGACGCTCTCGAGCACGCCGCGTGCTATCAGCAGCGAGCCCTCGGGATGCAGCGTGATCATCCGGCCGTCGATGTAGTAGTTGCTCTTCTTGCCCGAACGCAGCGTGAACTCGCCCCGCAGCAGCGCGTGTTCATTGATCAGCTCCATCAGGCGCGGTTTCCAATCGCCTTGCATTAGTTCCTCCTGTCTGTCTCCCGCAGATACGGGAATGCCTGTTTACTCGACGTTTCCTATTACTATTTCAAGATCTCACCGGCGAGAGCTATTGCGGCCGCGACGGCGATGACGATCAGGCCCAGCGGGATGAGCCTCCGATAGACCCTGGCCCGCTCCGCCTTGAAGTAGTCGAGCGCCAGCACGAAACACAGGTGCACCGGCGAGATCATCACGCCCATGAAGCCCGAGGCAAAGGCGAACATCACTCGAAAGTGATCGACATCCGGCGTCAGCAGGTACGGCTCCAGCACACCGATGGATATCGATACGAAGGCGACGGTCACTCCCGTCAGCATCCCCACCGAGAAGGGCAGGATGAACAGCACGATCATGTCGGGCACGCTCAGCCATGACAGGAGCCTTTGCACGTCGGCCGCCGCGCCGGTTGCGTTCAGCAGGTTCCTCAGCAGCATCACGCCGTAAACGAGAGCCATGAGGTCCAGCTTGAATGCCTTTGCAAGCATAGGCCGCGTCACCGACCAGGAGATGCGATGGCGGACATACAGCACGAAGATGACGACGCAGATCGCTCCGATCAGCGGCCACTGGACAGCGCTGCGGCCACCGGCCCAGGCAGGGACGTTCGCGCCGCCGGCCAGCAGGATCAGCGGCACCGCCGTGCACAGTATCACGAAGCCTACCGGCCAGACGGCGCCCAGCAGCGGAAGAATCCCACGCCTGCCCGCCTGGGTGGGCCTGCACTCCTTCGGAATGTCCCGAAAACAAACCACGATGCCGGCCAGCACCGCCGTGAGCGACAACGGCAGATTGTAGAGAATGAACCATATTACCGACTTCCCCATCATCGAGGCGAGGAGCACGATACCGGGATACAGCGGGCAGCTATACTCCCATATATGGCGGAACCAGTGGTTTATGAGCGTCTTACTCTCGGCCGGGGCATTGATCTCGCGGCCGAGTTCCTCGACCATCGGTGCCGACAGCATCGCTCCGCCGGGCATCGGCAGCAGCCCGACTATCGCCGGGAGCATTCCCATCGCGGCCTTCCGGCTGCGCACGAGGCCGAGAACCGTCTGTACGAGCTGGGCGAGGTTCTCCACGTGCCCGAGCACTTCGCCCATGAACGTTATCAGCACAACGATCGCGAACAAGTTGATAGTGCGCAGGTTAGTGGCGGTGTCCTTCAGGGAGCCGAATACCTGACGCGCCGGCATCCAACTGCTCACGGCGAGAAACGCGCAGCCCGCGAGGAGCGCATACCCGACGGCCAGCTTGCGCCGAAGCAGCCAGACCATCAGGGCAAAGGTCAGTATCAACTGGACGCATGCGCCCAGGCCGTTGTCGAAACATGCTCTTAGAAACTCGATTGGCGGCATCTTTCTTTGCTATTTACCGGCCCGATACAGCTTGGGAAAGCGCCTGATGATCTCGATCTCTTCGGGCTTGTACGGCCTGCCGTCCGGCTGCAAGAGGTCGTGGAACCACGGCTCCGGCTCGGGTGCGCCTTCCTTCGAGCCCCACGGATAGTGCGTCTAGATGCGGCCCTAGACCAGCCCCCACATATACCAGCCGATATTCAGCTCGGCGAAGACCGGCAGCACGTTTTCGAAGCACGAGCCGCGCGTCCGGGCGATACACTCCGTGCAGAAACCGGGGCGCTCGGCGATGATCTTCTTAAGTTCAGCCGCCTTCGGAGGGTCGTAGTTGTGGAACGATGCGATATCCCAGAGGTCTTCCGCGCGCCAGCAAGTCGTCAGCGGCTGAGACGGATCGGCCGCTCTGGCCCATGCGAACGCGGCTTCGAGCAGAGGCCGGCTCTCGGGCTTCGGTTCGTTGTAGAGGTCCCACACGAGCACACGCTTGTCACTCGCAAAATGGCCGACGACGTCCTTCACGTATTTCTCGAGTTCCGGCCAGTATTCCGGCTGCTTGCGGCGATTTCCGGGGCTGGACGTCCATCGGCTGTTGTGGACGCCGGGGACCGGGTCCGGCTGCGGCCCCAGAGTCGGCTCGGATTTGAAACAATCGTCCAGCAGGATGAACATCACCGATATCCCGTGGCCGTCGGCGATCTCCAGGAAGCGCTCCATTCGCTCGATCAGCTTCCGGGGTTCGGCTTCATAGACGATGTATTGCACGAAGACACGGACGCTGTTGATGCCGCATTCGCGTGCCCACCCGAGTTCCTCGTCTATTGTCTTTTCGTCGAGATTCTGCCACATCTCGGTCGTATTGACTGCCGTGCGGGGCAGGTAGTTGCAGCCGCAGACGGGTCCGACCTTGGCGTACCATTCCTTCGCCTTCTCGGCGGGCCAGCGGCTCGCCCGCAGCTTCTCGATGTCCACTCGTTTCACCGGTTTGTCCTCCGAGTCCAGTTCGATGCCCAGGTCGATATACTGTCCGCCGGTGGTCTGCCGGCAATGTGCCGCAACGACGTTCGTTCCGGGCTTCAGCGTTCTTTTCAGTTCATCCGTCACGTCATAGGCCGTGACGCAGAGGAGATAGCCGGCGTTCTTAAAGATGAGCTTGCCGTTGACGAAGACTTCCACGTCCTCGTCGTGGCGGATTCTCAGGATGGCGGCCTTGAACGCAACCGGCCCGTCGAATTCAAACGCTTTCCTCAGCCAGATATCGGGCGTATTCCAGACGGTGCCGATGTATGTGCCGGGTGTTGCCTTTGTGCCAAAGCCGCCCCGGCCGCGCTTCCAGCCGCTGTCGTCGAAGCCGGGGGCGGGCCAGTCGTCGCCGGGTTTCACCGTCGTGTACCGCCACAGCACGAGCTGCGGCTCCGTCGTCGGGATCAGCACGCGGGCACGACGCGCATCAGCGGCCTGTGAGATCGGGGACGCCAGCAGAAGGAAGCCCCAAAGCCGCAACCATGCTTTCAAGTCTGTCTCCTCTTATCCAACTGGCGGCAATGCCGCGATGCAGCGGTCGATGTCGGCTTCGTTATTGTAGAAGTGCGGGGCCATGCGCAGCCGTCCGGCTCTCAGCGAGATGCATATCTTCTGCTCGGCAAGGCTCTTCACGATCTCCCTGCCATCGTGGCCGCCGCACTCGAACATGACGATCCCCGACCATTCCCGCTCCTCGCGGGAGCTATAGATGCTGTAGCCCTTCGACCTCAGCCCCTCGCAGGCGCGGTCGGTCAGGCGCCGGCTGCGCTCCTCGATATTCGCGGGGCCGACTTCGTTCAGCAGTTCCAGCGCTGCGCCGAGGCCGATGATACCAACGACGTTCGACGAACCCGATTCAAACCTGCGCGCGTCCGGCCTCGGCTCGAACCTGTAATCGAGATACGGCTCGACGTTCACCATGCTGCCGGCACCGGCGTTGGCGGCGCCGAGCCGGTCGATTATATCCCGCCTGCAATACATCAGCCCCGCCCCGGCCGTCGATAACAGCCACTTGTGCCCTCCGCAGGCGAGCACATCGATATTCGCGGCCTTCGCGTCAAGCCGCAGTGCGCCGAGGCTCTGGATGGCATCCACCACCAGCAGCACGCCGCGCTCTCTGCAAAGCTCGCCCAGAGCGGCGACATCGTTGCGAAAGCCCGTCGAGAACTCCACGGTGCTCACCGCAAGCACGCGCGTACGCTCGGTGATCGCGGCCGCGAAATCCTGGACGCGAAGCCGGCCTTCCTCGGACTTCACCCACCGCAACTCGACGCCCTTCCGCTCCTGCGCCCACCAGGGATACACGTTTGCGGGATACTCGATGTCCGCCAGCAGGACGTTATCGCCGTCCAGCCATTCGAGGCCGTTCGCTACGTAGGCGATTGGCTCGGTTGTGTTTGGAACGAACGCCACGTCGTCGGGTTCGACGTTCAGCAGCTTCGCGGCGTTCGCTCGGCACCGCCTGAAACCCTCGACGATCAGCGTAGAGCTCATCTTGCCGCGCCGGACGAGACCATCGACGGCAGCTTTCATTGCGTCGGCGACCCGCTGCGGGATCGGTGACGTTGCCGCGTGATTCAGATACGCCCAGTCACGGGTGATCGGGAATTCCTCGCGATAGCTTTCGAGCGAACGCACTGCGGTAACCCTTCTCGATCCTGCTTGCTGCCGCGCGGAAGCGGCTCTGGTATCGTCATCTGCCTATCGTTCCGGGGCCTTCAACAGGTATTCCCCATCTCGCCAGCATTCTGCGAAGCAGCTCGACCGGCAGCCCGAGAATATTGCTGCCGCTGCCCTCGAACTCATCTACATAGGGATCGTCCTCGCCCTCGTAGCCGTACGCGCCGGCCCTGCCGTACGCCCGGCCCGATGCAATGTACTCCTCGATCTGCCGGTCGCTCATCGGCAGCATTCGGATCACGGTCTCGTCGCTGTCGATCTGCTCCCGGCCGTGTGCAGTATCGATGATGCACAAGCCTGTGATAACTGACTGGCTCCTGCCACTCAGGCGCCGCAAGATGCTCACGGCGTCGGCGTCGTCTACAGGTTTGCCGATTATCTCGTCGTCAATCGCGCAGATCGTGTCGGCCCCGATGACGATGGCGTCGTCGAAGCGTTTCGCGACGGCGCGCGCCTTACGCCCGGCAAGAGCGCGGCTGACCTGGTGGGCATCGAGGCCGTCCGGCGGGGTCTCGTCGACGTCGGCGGGCACGACCTCGAACTCGAAACCCATCTCGCTCAGGAGCTGCATGCGCCGTTCGGATTTGGATGCCAGCACAAGCCGCAAGGCTAACCTCTCCCATCGAGTGTGTCGCCGACATTATACGCTGAGGGGGCCTGGGAGAAAAGCAGTAACTTCAGTGGGGGAGCCCTCGGCGGGCAGGCAGGGCTGTGGGCTGTCTTATTACGCCCTTTCA
>JAUWKK010000059.1 GCA_030614245.1 Planctomycetota bacterium
CGTCCGCATGCCCACGGCGTTGCCGTGGGCTGTCATACTCCGCCCTTTCAGGGCTTGTTTCCGTGAGGCCGCCTCCCGACCCAGGGCGCTCCCTCCGTAGACGGGCACGCAGAATGACATGAAAACAGCATCCCGCTCGCAGCACCATGTTCAGTATATCCTGCTCGGGTTAGGCTGAGCGAAGCGATGAAGCTGGCGAAGCGGCCGGACGAGAAGAAACTCGTGCTGGGCTCGCTGGGCGGTGTCCCTACGCCCGGCGCTCTTAAGCTGATCGTGCCGTGTCTCGATGATCCGGCTTTAGTGGAGGAAGCCGGCGCTGCTGCGGTGCGGATCGCCCCCAAGGTGGCAGAAACTAACAAGGATATGGCGCGCGAGGCCATGACGAAGGTGCTCGCGAAAGCTAAGCACGAGAAGACCCGCAAAGGTGCGGAGAAAATCCTTGGCGGGCTGAAGAAGTAGCAGTAGTATAGGAACCTGCCCCTGATTGCCGGCTAAGAAAACGTAATATAACGGACTGGGGCGATGGAGTGCGTTGCGGCAGCCCGGCCCTGCGGTCACTTGACGGACACCTCGAGCCCCTCGCGATCGAAGACGACATTGAGGCTGACTCTGAAGTGGGCTGGATCGCGCACGAACTTGAGGTACGGCTTCAGCCTTTCAGCCGCATTGACGCTGTTGTGGGCCATCACGACGCTCCCCGGCGGCATCCTGTCGTAGCCGGCCTCGAGTATGTCCTCGTAGATGTCCTTGCCTCGGCCGCCGGTTCCGTCCGCGTCGAGGTACAGCGCGTGGATCGGCTCGCTGAAGTCGGCAACGACTTCCACCGCGTCACCGGCAACTATGCGTGCGACGCCGGTGGGGTCGATGCGCCTGACGTTTCGCTCGGCCCTTTCGGCTTCTTCCGGCTTGATCTCGATGCCGATTAGCTGCATAGCCGTATAGCATGCCCCCGGCCCTACGGCGGCCCCGGCATTCGAGATGAAAGTGTTCCCGCAGAAAATCCCGGCCGCGAGCATGTTCGGCGGCTGGATGATCGCATTGACCGCATACAGCAGCCGCTGCATGCGCGGAGTTATCGCCGTCCACGGTATCTCGAAGAGCTCCCGCACGGCTCTGCGGTGCGCCAGCATCTTCTCGCCGTCGTATCGCGTATGCGGCAGGCCGCCGCACTCGTCCAGCATCTCGAGCACGGCGTCCACAACGGCGATCTCATTCTCGATCGGCTCTATCTCGCGGTGCGGGTCGGCGTATTCCATCCGATACCGGTCGCAATCATCGCTCCTGTATTCAAGTGCCATGGCGTACTGTCCGAAAACTCAACCGTAATGGAACCTCTTGCCGAAGCCTTATGGTATCCTTCACGCCGTGTGAAAGCAATAGTCATGGTTCTCATGGAAGAGGCTCCACGGCTTCGGTCTGCTGCGCGTCGGGGCCCATGCCTGGGCAGGGAACACAACGCGGATTCGAAGGGACATTTCCGCCGAAGCCATTGCCTCCGTGCTTACGGGGAGCCCACCTGAGGGCTATCGTCTTCGGAGAATGGGGAACACTGGATTACGTCGGTGTCCGGCCCGGACATCGTAGTAAAGGGCTGGGGTTGGTGTGCGCGCCTCCGCCTGCCATGCCATAGGCAGGCGGGCATCAGCCCCCTACACGCCGTGCTTCCTGATCTTGTTGAAGATCGTCCGGGGGGTTGTCTTGAGGATGCGTGCGGCATGGGTTTGGTTACGATTGGTTTGCGCCAGCACCTTGCCGACGAGGAGTTTCTCGGCGTGGTCCATCACCTGTGTGATCGACATGCCGTCGCGGGTGACGCGTTCGTAGAGATAGTCGGCCACTTCGTCCACGAGCTTGCTGTCGGGGCCTGTCAGCAGCCGGCTGATGATGCCTCGGGGCAGGTCTGAAAGCTCGATGCGGTTGCCGGCTTCCTTGGTCAGCAGCACGTGGCGGACGAGGTTCTCGATCTGGCGGACGTTGCCGTCGCATTGCAGCGAGGATATGGCGTCAAGTACGCGCGGGTCGATGCCGTCCATTCGCCCGCGGTAATAGTGGCTGTGCTTGCGGATGAAGTATTTCATCAGCGGGAGGATGTCTTCTTTCCGCTCGCGCAGCGGCGGCACCCGAATGGGTACGACGTTGAGCCGCTGATACAGGTCCATTCGGAACCTGCCGTCGGCGATGAGCTGCCTGACGTCGCGATTCGATGCGGCGATCACGCGCACGTCGATCTCGACTTCGCTATCCGCCCCTACGGGCTGGACTCTGCTCTCCTGGAGCACGCGCAAGAGCTTGGGCTGGAGTGCGATGTCCATCTCGCCGATTTCATCCAGGAAGATCGTCCCATGGTCGGCGGCGCGGAAGAAGCCCAGCCGATCACCAACCGAGCCGGTGAACGCGCCGCGCTTGTGGCCGAAAAGCTCGCTCTCGGCCAGAGTTGCAGTGATAGCGGAACAGTTGACGACGATGAACGGATACCCGCGCCGTTTCTCGTCGAGCCTGTGGACGGCCTCGGCCAGGAGTTGCTTGCCGGTGCCGCTTTCCCCGGTGATGAGCACCGGGGCATCCGAGCGCATCGACGCCTTGCGCACGTGATCGAAGACCTTCTGCATCGCCGGGCTGGAGCCGACCATGCCGTAACGGCCGGGAATGTCGTCAACAAGAGAATCGCTCTTACGGTCTTCGTAAGAACGCTTGATGTGGGAGCATTCGTCGACGCACCGGGTCAGCTCGTCTATGAACGACGGCGAGGAGCGATCCAGGAAGCTTCGCCCACCGGCCAGGATCAGTTCGCAGCACTCGGCGAGATCGATGGCTTGATCGGCCTCGTGGAAGAAAATTATCTCGGCGGAAGGCCGAGCGGAGCGGAGTTTTTCAATAGCTAACAGGCAGCCGCTCCGGCCGAGATTGTCGTTACCCGCCTGCAACGGGGCATTGACGGGCATGACAACGACGTCGATGTTGTCACCTGCCGCGCGTTGAAGGGCCCCGCTGACCGAAGTCGCCGGGATGACCCGGCAACCCAGGTCGCGCAGCGCGTCGTTAATGTCCGGAATTTCCTGCGGCCGGGGATGCAGCAGCAGGACGGTAACCGGATCGGCTGCCGCACGGGCCTCATACCCGCCTGCGATTCCGGCAGGTCTGCGCGCCTCGACACGGCCCTCGGCCGACGTTCCGACACCAGGCTGCAGCGGGCTTGCCGCCGGCAACTCCGCCCAACGGCCCGATTTTCTCAAAGCTCTCATTATATGCCCTCTTCCATAGTCGCTAGCCTTGCCAATGCTCTTCTTCGATAGTAGAGTATAGCAAGAATAATGCCGCTCGGAAGAACTTTTCCGGAAGAATCTGCCAGCCATGCTGTAACCTGTTGACATGTAACATCTTCTGCACACCGGAATCTTCTTTCGTCTTCGAGTCGAGTCCATGCCGGAAATAGCAAATGATGCCAACTTTCAACGTCCGGCATGCCATGTCCGGGTCAAAATGGCCGATAACTCCTTGCTATTTAATAGATTACAGAAATGTTGCTTTTTTTCAACGTAGTGTTATTTTTCGCAACATGTCCGTCGGCCCGTAGGGCTCGCCTAAAGCGTGATTACGCCTTGAGATACGTGCAGAACGGGGAGAGATGCGGGCCAGAATGGTATTCTGCCCCTGGAGCGGACTTTCCTGTTACAGGTCGGGGAATAACGCCGTTACTGACGAGGCGGCGGGCCTGTCAGAGATCGGTATCGACGCTCGGATCGTGGGCACGGTGCGAGCCGCTGCGCCCGATGGGTCCGCGGTATTTCGTGATCTCGACCCTGTGTGCGATGCGTGAGGCTTCTTCTTCCCTGGCCGAAGCCTGTCTTGCGAGCAGTTCGGCCAGTTGGGTGACGAGACGCATGAGTTCGACGGACGGCTCCTCGACATTGATCGTCAGGTCGCCGTAAACCTTCAATCCGCCTTCGTCTATGAGCGCCTGAATCGATTCGGCGGGGCCGGATTTCTCGGGGATGGATAGGCTCATGCCGACAAGCTGGAAGCACGGGCCGCCATCCTTTACATCTACACGCACAATCTGCCCCAGGGCGATCAGTTCCCCCAGTGCCGCCTCGACATCTTGCTTCCCCAGCCCGCTGTGCTCGCCGATGCCTTTGAGTGAGATGGGCTCGTCGTGCCCCAGAAGCGCGATGTGCGCCCCGACAACGGGAAGAACGGCCCGGGCGTGTTCGGAAAGATCCCGCCAGACTTTCGTCGCCACCGCATCGATCATCGAATCGACAAAAGCGGCTCGGTCGCTCTCGCGCATCTCGAACATCCTTTGGCCGGCTCCACAGTATCCGCAGCGTTATATCGTCATCGCCGCTCGGAATCTTTAGCGCAAAACCCATCCCGCATGCACCCGCGCAACTACCGACAGTGCACGAAATAAAAGCCGTGCTCCCGGCGTCAGTATATTATCGTTCCGGATTTATACTTGCCACTGCTCTCCGAACCTGTTAAACTTTGTGGGGTTGAGCGGGTTTTGTAACCTGAGTGGCCCGCCACTTGTATGTAGGGGCAGAACGGAAGATTCGTTGTCGTTCCGCAACATGTACACTTTGTGAGAGGAGAATGTTATGTCACGCCGCCCCGCAGCCGTTTTGTGTGCGAAGATACTGGTGGCTTTGCCGGTGTTCGCCGGCCAGCCTCAGCCTGGAGCGGAGAAGTTCACACCTGCCGAGACGTCGCTGTTCCTTTCGTTCAGGGGGACGGGACGGCTTTACGACGACGTCGCGAAATCGCAGTTCTGGACGAAGTTCCGAACCCTGCCGGGCATCCTCATGCTGCGCATGCAGTTAAACCAGTTCCTCGAACAGGCCGAGGAGTACCAGTTGTTCGTTGAGGAACACGGCGACCTGATCGCGTCGCTCCAGAAGCTGCTTCGCGAGGAAGCTTCCGTCGTAGTGCCGAATGAGTCGACGGAGGATTTCGCGAAGTTCATCGGTTGCCTCTACGAGACGGTTCTTGCCCAAGAGCAACTCAAGCAACTCAAACCTGAAGCCGACGCCGGCGCACGCGCCGCTCTCCAGAAGCAGACTGCGGATGCCTGGAAGAAGCTCCTCGAAGTCAGGATTCCATCGATTGCCCTCGTCGTCAAGACCGGTGCCCCGGAAGCATTGCCCACCCTCAAGAGCCTCTTCTCGCTCATGAAGAGGCCGGAGGATGAGGAAACCGACTTCCCCTTCGTCTCAAAGTTCACATCCAGCCGGCATAAGGGCGTGACGATCGAGACGGTCGCGATCAGTCTCTCCGACGACGCCCGAGCCGATGCCGTCGACAACCTCGATCTTGAAGACATCCTGCCGGCTGACGCCGCCCGGGCGCTCATCAAAGACCTGCTCGATAGGTACCGTCAGGGCTTCGAGATCAACTATGCCCAGTCCGGGGGTTACTGCCTCATCTCGCTCTGTAGCGACAAGAAGCTGCTGACGGAGCTGATCGACCGACAGAAAGCCCCGGAAGCAGAGACTCTGGTGAAGAAAGCGGAGTTCGCGCCGTTGCTCGAGATGATGGACGGCGACGTGTTCAGTGTTGCATTCATCGACACGAAGGCCTGGGGCCCGGCATACAACGAGCACCTCTCGCCGCTGCTCGTGCCGTTGCTCGATGTGCTCGACCGTCAGGATCCCGACGGCGATATGCTCGAGCCACTTCGCGATCAGATAACAATGCTGGACCGAGTGCTTGCTGTGTACCCCAAGGCGATAAAGTTCGGTGGTTTCGTAACCGTCCGCGACAAGGGGCTGCTTTCGCGCGGATTCCTCAAGCTCGATCCCGCCGGAGCCAAGGAACTCAACAAGGCAATGCGCGACGCGCGCTTCGGCCATGCATCCGTCCTGGAATTGCGGAACAAGAAGCCGAAGTTGCTGAAGCTGATGCCGGCGGACGTGCTGCTGTGTTCGATCGACGTCAATATCGACCCGGCCGCGCACTGGGCCAACCTGTCGCGGGTTATCGACCAATGGCGCCCGGCGGCCGCCAGAATAGCCCCGATCAAGAAGAGGATCGACATTCTCGACAAGTACGACAAGTTCGTGCAGGCGAACGTCCTGCCCAAGATGGGGAGAGAGATGGGGGTCTTCATCGCGCGGGCAGGCGAGCTCAATACCGATCAACTGCCGGGCCAAGTCGCGATGCTCCAAGGGGTTCCCTCGCCGGGACTCTGCATCGCAGTGGAGGCGCTCGACGCCCCGGGGCTGCGCAAAGCCATGAAGGACTTGGTCGTCCAGATCAACGGGGATCTGCTCGCAAATGAGGTGCCCTTCGAGGTCGAGCTCTTCACCCCCGAGCAATACAAGGGCGTCGAGATCCAGAAGCTGCTAATCGATCTCGGGAAGGGCTTCCAGCCGTGCTACGCAGTCGTTCACGGTTTCTTCGTCGTCGCAACTGCGCCGGAACTGGTCCGCAAGATGATCGACACCGGCGCCGGGGGGAAGTCGATCGCAATGAACCCGCGCTACCGTGAATTGCCCGATATCTACCGCGAAGAGCTGATGAGGATGCAGTTCGTGGACACGGAGGTCGGCTTCGAGGAACTTAAGACTCTCGTACGATTCGGCTTCAAGGTGGCCGAGGCGCAGGTTCAGACCCCGGAAGCCGGCCAGGAGCAGCTTGGGATGGCCATGATGATGGCGAGCATCAAGACAACCCTCTTGCAGGGCCTCGATTGCCTCAAGGTTATCAAGTGCTCGGGCGGCTGCACTTGGGCCGAAGGCGACACCATCCAGGCGCGCGGACGTATCCGCGTGATAGATCTGCCAAAGCCTGCGGACGCCACCGCAACCCCTGCGGCAGGCCGTTAGTCCCTGTGCGGCTACGGGGGTGCCACGGTCAACGGTCTCAGGTTGGCCCCTCCTGTGGCGGGCAGGCGCGCGTGTTACACGTCCAAGCTCTGCTTGAACGTGGCACCCTTCCCCACAGTTGTCGAGGTTTCTTTTCAGGGCGAGACTATGAAACTTGCGGCGATAATAGACGAGTTCAACCGTCTCGCTCCGCCGCATCTGGCCTGGCCGGACGATCCGATCGGCCTGCACGTCGGCCGAACGAGCGGAGACGAGATCGATTCGCTTCTCGTAGCTCTCGATGTCACCCCGCCAGTCGTCAACGAGGCGGCCGAAGCCGGCGCACAGTTGATCTTCGCACATCATCCGCTCATCTACAGGCCGTTGAAACAGCTCACCGACGACACCGCTGCCCAGAAGACCGTCCGCGAGCTTATCCGCCGCGATATCGCGCTGTTCGTCGCTCATACCAACCTCGACAGCTCGGAGACGGGCGTGTGCGCGACACTTGCCACGATGATCGGCCTGCAAGACGTCCAGCCGCTCATGAACTCTGAAATGAAGCAATGCAAGGTCGTCGTCTACGTGCCGCGCGAGGCGATAGACCGCGTCTATTCGGCACTGTGCGAGGCCGGCGCCGGGCGATTCGGCGAGTATCGCGACTGCACGTTCCGAGTGGCCGGCACCGGGACTTTCACCGCGAGCGAGAACGCAAATCCTGCCATCGGACGGCCCGGCGAACACAGCGAAGTCGACGAATTCCGCCTGGAAGCCACGGCACCGGCGGGAAGTATCGAGCGCGTCCTTGCGGCAGTCCGGGCGGCGCACCCATACGAGATGCCCGCTATCGACGTCTATCCGCTGGCCGGCATGAACGGCGAGCCGGGCCTGGGCCGAACGGGCTCGCTCCCCGAGCCCTTGACCCTGGCCGAACTTGCAAAGAAGACGAAGGCGGCGCTAAGTGCCAAGACGGTTCGACTGGCCGGCGATACCGAGAAGCTGTGCAGCGTCATCGCCGTCTGCGGCGGCTCTGGCGGCGCCTGCCTCGACGACGCCATTCGCGCATGCTGCGATGCGTTCGTCGTAGGCGAACTGGGCTATCATGATGCCATCGAAGCGACCGAACGCGGCATGGGCGTGATAGCCGTCGGCCACGGTGATTCGGAGAGAATCATCGTGCCGAGAGTCGCCGAGCTGCTCGCGGAGCGCCTGGACGGCGTGAAAGTGACGGCCTCGGCCATCTGCACCAGCCCGTGGCGCCGGTCGCTCGGTTGACGGCAGGCAATGATCAGCGGTGAGGCCGAATACTCCTGACGAGCGGAGGCCGGACACATTCAACCGCAAAGATTGTCGATTCGTAATAATTCAGCCATCTGAACAAAGCAGTTGACAGATGGACTGCAACAAGTGGATTAGCCAGGATTCGTACGGAAGAAAATGCATAATAGGGTGGCATGAGAAGGCCATCGAAAGACCAGGAGGCTTCATTCAGTCCGCCGCTCACGCGCGAACAGGCCGGGGCGCTCTACGACCGAGGTCGCGAAGCGGTGATCTTCGAGCTGATGCAGCTGGCGGCTCTCACGGCCGGTCGATTCATTCCTACCATACCTTCCAGCCATATGCCTGAATACATTCAACCGCCGACTGAAACCGCACGCTTCGCCCGGGGCACGTTCTGGCTGGGCGTCGCCCAGGCTTTGCGGTTCGTCACGAGCGCGCTGCTGCTGATCATTATTCCGAACCTGCTGCCGGAGGTTGCCGATTACGGCCGGCTCAGCCTTGCTCTCTCGCTCTGCGGCATCTTCGCGGTGTTCGTCGATTTCGGCCTGAGCGAGGTCGCAGTCCGCGACATCCCGCGCGATCCTGCACTAGCACGAGGCTACCTGAACAACATCCTCGGCCTCAAGCTCCTGCTCGGGACCGGCGTCTACGCGCTGATTGCCGTCACCTGCATTCTCCTGGGCTATCCACCCGAGACGGCCACCGTCGTGCTGCTCATAGGCGGATATACAGTCGTCAACTCCTTCTGCGTCACGATCAACCACCAGTTCCGCAGCCTCGAACGCATGAACCTCGAAGCCGCCGCGGTCGCGATCCAGAACGCCCTCATCGCCGCCTGCGTGCTGACTATGCTGTTCATTACGCGCAGGCCCGTGCCGGTCGCACTCGGGTATCTGCTGGCGAGCATCATCTCCTGCGCGGCTACGGCACTGCTCTATCGCGGCAGGATCGGCCCGGTCGGTATTGCGTTCGACTCGGCGACGCGGCGCACTCTCACGAGCCGCGCCAGATACTTCCTCCTGTCGAACATCGTGCTGCTGGTCTATCTTCAGATCGACGTCGTAATGCTTGGCCAGATATCGGGCGAAACGCAGGTCGGATTCTACCAGGCGGCCGCCCGGGTGGTCGTGGCGGCGACGTTCCCGGCAGTCGTCATACTCGGTGCCGCCGTGCCGCAGTTCTCGCGTCTGTACGCGACCGCGCCCGAGCGCTTCAACAACATGGTCACACGCCTCACGCGCATTATAGTGGCACTTATGATGCCGCTCGCCGCCGCTACGTGCATATTCAGCAACGAGACGGTTCTCTGGCTGTTCGGCCCGAAGTATGCCCCCGCCGGCGAGATGCTGCGGCTGCTGTCGGTAGCGCTGCTGCTGCGGCACATCGTGCCCTATCGAATGGTGCTGTCGGTCACGGGTCATCAGTCGGTCGTCTTCGCCGTCTCGCTGGCGTCGGCCGTGGTGAACATCGCATTGAACGCGTATCTCATTCCCGCTTTCGGCGGCTGGGGCGCGGGCGTTGCGACGGTCATAACGTGCGCGGCCAACACCATCGCACTCGCGATCTTCGCGTATCGCCGGCTCGGGCTGCAAGTTCTCGCGCTGTCAACTGCCGCCATCGTGACTTCAGGCGCGCTGTTCGCAGACGCGGCGAGGCGATTCCTGCTGGCCGGCTTGCAAATCCGCTTCATATACGTCATCATCATATACTTGAGCGTGTATGCGGTCTTTGTATGGTTCGCGGCTCTATCGGGTGAGGATCGCCGCCACGCGCGGCAGGTCTTCGCCGGAATCCGGGCCAAGCGCGAGGAAACGAAGATCGAGGCCGCACAGCCCCAGGCCGGGCGCACCCCGCCGAACCCGAAGCGCCGCCGACGCAAGCTGAACGCCAAACGCAGAAAGCGCAAAACGAGAAGATGAGATTTGGAGCAGCCTTCCCAGGCTGCTGATTAAGCGGCTGCCCTTATGCGAATTCTGACAGTAGCAGGCTGGATATCACCCGACGTCGAGGGCGGCAGCTTCCGCGTCGTCTTCGAACTCGCCCGCTCGCTCGCGGCACGCGGCAACGACGTGCACGTCCTGACGCAGGCCGTTCGTGGGAACGGGGAGCCGCACGAGACGATAGACGGCGTTCGGGTCCATCGCTATCGCACGTGGGCGCCCTCGGGGTTGCGGTTCTACGCATCGTCGATACTCGGCGTCTGGCGGATGGTGAACGAGATGCACGCGGCCGAGCCGTTCGACGTGCTGCACCTGCATCATCCGGTCTCGGCATTGGGAGCGACCCTCTCGGGAGCAGGCCGCAGGCTGCCGGCGCTGCATACCTTCTACGTGCCGTATTTCCTGGAACACGCATTCAACCGCGGCCTGCCCGCCGACCGGCCGGGCCCGATCTGCGCCGCCCTGCGATGGATCGATCACCACAATCTCAGATGCAGCCGGGCGATCGTCGTGCTCAGCGACTTCACGCTGCGCCAGATCGAGGAGCATTATCCCGATTGCGCCGCGCGGGCGAAGATCATCCCCGCCGGTGTCGACCTGGAAGCGTTCAAGCGGACGCTCACAAAGCGGGAAGCCCGCGAGCAGCTCGGGCTGAATGCCGACACACCGCTGCTCGTCTCCGTCCGACGCCTCGAACCGAGAATGGGCCTGGAAAACCTTATCGACGCCATGCCTCTGCTGAAGGCGCGCCACCCGAACGCCAGACTCATCATAGTCGGACGCGGCAGTCTCCACGAGAGCCTGGCCGAACGCATCGAGCGGCTCGATCTCGACGAGAC
>JAUWKK010000370.1 GCA_030614245.1 Planctomycetota bacterium
AATGACAAGAAACCTATTACTTCTTACTTCTCACTGTTCACTTCTTACTGTTTACTGTTTACTGTTTACTGATTACTGATTTGGCTTGCCTCCTGTCGAAAAAGGCAACCACAGATGAACGCTGATTATATCCCTATCTGAGTTTATCTGAGTTTATCCGCGGTTTCATTCGTTCCAGATGCTCTTCGACAAGTTGCCGGAATTCGCCGTTGGATGCCGCTGCCTCGAACTCTTCGAGCGTGGTGTACACGCGATGCGTGAGAAAGCGGATGGCCCAGTTGACAGCCATCGGCGTGATTGCGACGACCAGTGCCCCCGACCTCCAGGCCTCCCACATCTCGATCGCAGTGCCCATCGAAGCTTCCGGCAGAAAAGCCACCAGCAGGTCGATCCCACCAGCCCGACGCATCAGGTCGAAGAAGACATCCTGCGACTTGCGCGCCGAGTACTCGAGCGAATTCGGATGATCCGAGATGGGGTCGAGAACATCCGCATCCGGGATCGAAGCATTCAGGGCGTTGATGACTCGGAAGCGGTAATCCTGCCTGTGGATGCGCTTCTCGGCGATCGAACCCTGAATGATGCCTGCGAGGAAGACTCTGACCATTATCCGCCCCTGCCCGCCTGCGGAGGGCCTGCCCGCCTATGGAGGGCGTCTTTCCGCGTGAAATCAACGTCGGGTTTATAACGCAAACCTGTTGGAGTGTCAAGACCCAGGCCGACTTGTCTGCTGCGCACCCGTACCCTTGCAGTTGGTCGGGCATAGGGCTAACATGGCCGGTAGGTGGCCGGCGTCTCTTGTTGGAGTGTGTCAATGGTAATGGTCAGCGCGTGTCTGCTGGGAGTTCACTGCCGCTACGATGGGGAAGCAGTGGTACCGGAGAAGGCCGAAAGCTGCCTTGCGGGCGAGCTGCTGGGCGAGTTATGCGAGGAGGGGGTCGTGCCGATCTGCCCTGAGCAGTGGGGTGGCCTTCCGACGCCGCGAAGTCCGGCGTTGATCGTTGGGCCGGATGATGTCCCCGGTGGAGACGGCCGCGATGTGCTCGCCGGCCGCGCAAGGGTGATAAACACCGATGGCGACGACGTGACGGAGAATTACCTGCGCGGCGCCCGCGACGTGCTCGAACTCGCGAAGCGGCTCGGCGTGCGCAAGGCATATCTCAAGTCGAAGAGCCCATCCTGCGGTGTAGGAGGGCTCTCCGACGGAGGCGACGGCGTCCGCCCCGGCGACGGAGTGACTGCCGCGCTCCTGATGCAGAACGAAATCGAGGGCGTTTGTGTCGGATGAGGGCGCATACGACGCCGGGCGACTATTGAACTACGCCGGGACGGCTGATAGAATCCCTAATGGGTAGACACGTGAAGCGAAGCTTGGACGTGGAACACGGCCAACCCAAGACGGTTGACCGTGGCACCCGGGGCGTCGAGCACGGCCATCCCTGTGCATCGGAGCGGTTGATGGCATATCTCACCATCAAGGAAGCGAAGAAGCCCAGTCGCAAGGTAGACTTCACCGGGCGCGTCGCCATCGGGCGGATGAACGACTGCGAGGTAGTCATCAAGGACGGGCATTCATCGCGCCGGCACGCGGTTATCTATCGCTGCTGCGGCGATTACTTCGTGCGCGATCTGAATACGCGCAACGGGACGCTCGTCAACGGCGAGAGGATCACGACCCGCCGGCTCCATTTCGACGATGATATTCTCATCGGCCTGACGCGGGTGAAGCTGAGGGAGGGCGGCAGCGGTATCTCTGCCCAGGTCATCGCCGGGATGGACGTCTTCGAGAAGCTGGGCGAAGGGCGGCTCTCCCGCACGTTTCGCGCCCGTCAGAAGCGGCTGGGGCGCGATATCGCACTCAAGCTGTATCGGGTCGAGCCGCGCGAAGACGTCGAGGCCTGGTTCAAGTCCGTCGCGAAGGCGGCGCTGGATCATCCCAACATAGCCGGCATTTACGAGATCGGCGTCGAGGGCGACGACAAATATGTGGCGATGGAGTTTGTGCGCGGCGTAAGCCTGGATGAGCGGCTGAAGTCGGAGCAGCGGCTTGCGCCGACCGAGTGCGTGAGCATGCTCTCGCACATGGCCCAGGCCCTCGCTCATGCGCACAATAACGGCGTCGTTCATGGAAACCTCCGGCCCAGCAAGATATTCATCCAGCCTGACGCCGTGGTGAAACTGGTGGATTTCGGCATGCCGTCGCCGAAAGTTTCAACTTCGGGTGACAACAGCGACCTGAAAGCCGACTCTGCGTATTTATCACCGGAGCAGTGCCAGGGTGAACTGCCCGGGTCTTCGAGCGATATCTACTCGTTGGGAGCGATCATGTACCGGGTCGTCACGGGCCATCCGCTGTTTCAGGGAACTGATGCGCACGACATCATTCAGCAGCAGATGCTTCAGTCGCCCGTGCCGGCTCGCGAAATCGTGCCGGACCTTCCGGATTCCGTGGTAAGCCTTCTGGATCGGATGCTGGCGAAGAGTCCGTCGGAGCGTGTCGCTTCGGGCGCCGAGCGCGTGGATGCGCTGGCGCCGCTTGTGGGGCATAGCACATCACCGGGCCTGCCCGCCGAGCCCGTGGGGCAGGCTCTCGGCCCGCCAATTCATCAGCAGACCGGGAAGTCTGCTTCACATTCCAGGTCGGCCTCATCGCAGCCGGGCAATCCGGCCGTCGCGCTTATAGTCGGGTTCCTGCTGATCGTGATGCTCTACTCGCTGTTTCTCGGTGGCCGCGAACTGGGCCGCCAGGCGGTCTGGTTCAAGCAGCACCTGATCGAGCTCATGCAGAGCTATTCGAATGAATGAGGCAGGCAGGCAGGCACGGCCAACCGAAAGACGGTTGATCGTGGCACCCGGCGGGCGCGCAGCCCCGTCAGGGGCATAATAGAACAGCCCACGACCGGTCATGCTGAGCGCGCAGCCCCGTCAGGGGCATAGTAGAACAGCCCACGGCAACGCCGTGGGTTAAGGTTGACGAGTGAAATCACAGCCCCAACGGGGCGGAATAGTGCCGGGAATCGGCAGGCTGGAAAGCCTGCCCCACGAAGATGCCGAAACTGTCT
>JAUWKK010000005.1 GCA_030614245.1 Planctomycetota bacterium
GAACGCTGATTATTAAGAATCGGTATCTGTGTTTATCCACGCCATAGGCGGGCAGGCGCTTGCCTGCCTTCGGCAGGGTTTCATCCGTTCGTTTGAGACTGCTCGGGCGGAAGGTGCGCTCGCGTGAGCTTTCCGTGCGCGGGCATTGAAAGATACTACGGAGAGCAGAATACATTGAACGTTCCCGACCGGCCATGTCATCAGGCAGGCGGGCCATTTAGTAAGCGGCAGAAACGCCAAGTCTTGTCATGCTGAGCTCTGAGCGAAGCATCTTTCGCCGGTTGAACGGGCTTGGGGCCAAAGATTCTTCGCTTCGCTCAGAATGACATGAAAACAACTCTCCGCGCGCGGGCATTGAAAAATAGAATGATGTGGAGCAGCCTTTCCAGGCTGCTGATTAATTGGCAGGCTGAAAGCCTGCCCCACAATAGGCATAAAGCGATGGTTCAAGATGTGAACGAAACAATAGATGTGCTGTCGATATTTCGCGACGGGCGCATCCAGCCGGTCAGGTTCAAATGGGGCGGGCGTACGCTCAAAGTGAGCCGCATCGCATATTCGTGGGTGACGAAAGACGGAGCTCATCCGCAGTATCATTTCTCGCTGCTGGCCGGCAGCAGGGATGTCTACGAGGTCGTATTCGATACGTTCAAGATGATCTGGCTGCTGGCGCGTGTGCATCTGCAATGAGCGAGGGCGAAAATGAACCGCGCAGACGCAGGAATACATGATGGCAGGAAGCGGCGGATCATCTTCCATATCGATATGGACGCCTTTTTCGCGTCCGTGGAGCAGGTGTGCGATCCTGCATTGCAGGGCAAGCCCGTGATGGTATGCGGCGGGCTCGACAAGCGCACGGTAGTGGCCGCAGCGGCGTATCCCGCCCGCGAATACGGCATCAGATCGGGCACGCCGCTCGCCGTCGCCCGCGTCAAGTGCCCCGACGGCGTATTCATCGAAGGCGACCCCGAGAAATACGTCTATACCTGTCTTCGTCTCAACATGATTTTCGAGGATTTCAGCCCCATCGTCGAGCGTTACAGCATCGACGAGAGCTTCATAGATGTAACCGATTCGGTGCATCTCTTCGGCGGCCCGGTCGAGATGGCTCGGCGGATCAAGCGGCGCGTCCGCGACGAGCTCGGCCTCACCCGCTCGCTCGGCATCGGCGGAAATAAACTGCTCGCAAAGATGGGCTCGAAGCTCGAAAAGCCTGACGGCCTGACGGTCATTATGGAAGAAGACGTAGCTGCCAAGCTCCATCCGCTGCCGGTCGGCAAGCTGTTCGGCGTGGGCGGGCGGACGGAGCGGAAGCTCAGGATGCTCGGCGTCGAGACAATCGGCCAACTGGCCTGCCAGTCCGAGCGGCGCCTCCAGCAGCTTTTCGGCGTCACAGGCCCGATGCTCGCCAGGGCCGCTAACGGTATCGACGACTCGCCCGTCATCACCGACGTCGAGCAGCCGCCGGTCAAGTCGGTCGGCAACGGCTACACGCTCAACCGCGACACTCGCGACCGTGAGGTGCTCGACCGCGTGCTGCTGGCGCTGTGCGCGAAAGTAGGGCGCCGGCTGCGCAAGGGCCGCCATGCGGGGCGCACCGTCACCGTCAAGGTCCGATTCTTCGACTTCACAAGCATCACGCGCGGCCGGACGGAGGAGCAGCCGCTCGATCTCGACAAGGAAATCTACGAGATCAGCCGCGATATCCTCGACCGGATAGCCCGCCGCGACGCCATCCGAATGCTGGGAGTGAGCGTATCGAACCTGATACACGGCAGCAGGTCGCGCCAGCGGTCGCTGTTCGATCATGTCTATTGGAACAAGTACCGCAAGGCGATCGGCGCGGTAGACAGCGTGCGCGACAGGTACGGCGAGCGCTCGCTGGTGTGGGGGCGACTGGTGCGGCGAAGCCGGCGCGAGGCAACCGACGACGATGCGGAGCGCCCGAAGGCGGTCTCGGGGTTTCTATATCCAGAGGCAAAGCGATAGCCGCCGTGCGATTTGCCGGGATGCCCTAACACTGCCGCTGCGACCGTGCGGGATATTCGCCTTCGAAAGGCTCGACGTGCACTACAACGTCCACCACGTCGGGGCCTTCGTCGAGGATGCGGCTCTCGACGGCTCCGGCTATGCTGTGCCCTTCGCGGACGGTGAGGCTTGGGGCGACGAGCACGTGCAGATCGACTTCCAGGCCCGAGCCGACGTGGCGCGTGCGCACCGCGGGGACGGGTAGCACGCCGTCCGTCTCGCGGGCGATTCTGGTGATATGCTCGAGGTCCTCGAGCGGTGCTCCTGAGTCGACGAGGTGCCCTACGGCGGGGGCCGCGATGCGCCAGGCTGCCTGAAGGATGAAGAGCGATACGACTACAGCCCCCACGTGGTCGACGAACGACCATGATGGATTGATCCTGGCTACTGCGACCGCGAGGGCCGCTGGTATCGCACTGATGCCGTCGGAACGATGATGCCAGGCGTTTGCAATGACGGCTGGGGATTTAGCGCGCTTACCCACGGTCACCGTCCAGCGATAGAGCGTCTCTTTTGCGATGATCGAGATGATCGCAGCGGCGAAAGCTATTCGCCCGGGCGGCGCGGTCGGGGCCTCGTGAATTGTCGTAATGGCATTGTAACCTATTCCTACGGCGACAATTGCGAGCATCGCGCCGATGAGCGAGGTGACGACGAGTTCGATACGTCCATGGCCGTGAGGGTGGCAGCGGTCGGCGGGCTTCGACCAGTATCGAACGCCGATGAGAATGGCGACGTCGGTGCCGGTATCCGACAGGCTGTGGACGGCATCCGCGACGACGGCCTGACTCTTGCCGGTGATTCCTGCGACAAACTTGAGAACGGCGAGGGCGATGTTAACCGCCAGGCCCGTCCACGTGACACGCCGAACCTGGGCAAGGTGAGCAGCTTGACGCCGTTCGGGGCCGACAGCCATTGTTTACCCCCTGTGGGGCAGGCTTTCAGCCTGCCAAGAAATCAGCAGCCCTCCTGAGGCGGGCAGGCCGGGAAAGGCTGCTCCACATTATAATAGTGCCTGGTGCGGCAGGAATCAAACGATTCGTCCGGCGCGCCGGGGCCACATGCCGGGAGAGACCGTACGCGATCAACTATTTTCGCCCCTTGACAGAGCCGGGGCGGCACTGTATAATAACGGAGGAACGCCCAGAAAGGAGTGTGCGCCATGATCAGGTCAATACGAAAAAACCGTGGCTTCACGCTGATCGAGCTGATCATCGTCATTGCCATTCTCACTGTGCTGGCGGCATTGACGGTTCCTGTCTTGCAGATGGGAAGCAGGACGGCCAAGTCCGTGAAGTGTATCGCCAACCTGAAGGCCATCTATCTGGGACTGGTGCAGTATACGGACGAGTTCGATGACTTCCTGCCGGCCGCCGGCAGCGATGAGGGCGAAAAAAACGGATGGCCTGCCTGGTATCGTACCCTGCTGCCGTACGTCGGCAACCAGTGGGAAGTCTACGCATGCCCCGGTAAGTACTTTCGCATCAAGGACATCGAGCGCGACATTTCCGAGGGGGCCCCCAATCAGGCCCCCGGCGTGGAAACGATGGCAATGGTGCATTACGGAATGAACCACGCTTTTGCCGAGGATGACGAGGAACAGAGGATAGAGCTGTGGGGGCAGACCCGCCAGAGGCAAATGATCAAGTATCCCGCCAGGACGATCGCTTTTTGTGATACCGGACAGATCGAAGATGGCGAGGGGGGTTCCGACAATCCGCTCGACTGGGTCGAGACTCGAGCATCCGCCGAACCGGGCTTTTGTTCCTTCCCCACAGGACTCTGGCGTCCTGTTGCCCGACACGACGGAAAGACCAACGTTGTGTTCTACGGCGGTGGCGCCGAAAGTATCCCCACCAGGGAGATTATCGCTCACGACTATGGCGACGTGGGCTGTCTGTTTGACAATGAGTAGCTCTGGGCCCGGCGGCAGGGTGGCACGTTCAAGCGAAGCTTGGACGTGGACCACGCACGCCTGCCCGCCACAGGAGGGCTGCTGATTGATTGCATTGGCAGGCTGAAAGCCTGCCCCAGAATGTGGAAAGGAAATGAGATATGAGAAACAAGCCTCGCGCGGCACGCGGTTTTACTTTAATCGAACTGCTGGTGGTCATTACGATAGTCACGGTGCTTGCCGGACTGGTCGTGCCGGCCGTCAACCATGCTATGAAACTGGCAACTGCGTTGAGCTGCGTAAACAACCTCAGGGGGCTCGGCGCAGCTCTCTACACTTACCGGATCCAGACCAAGGGGTACCTCCCGGCCTGCGGCTCGTCCGAATTCAACGGCACCGTAGGCTACGAACGCAGCGGCCAGCCCAGTGAGTTCTGGTACAAGGCCCTGGCTCCTCTCGTTGACGTTGACCCCGACTATCTCGATGATACCGATACCAATGACGACAGGAGAGAAGACAGCCCCTTCACATGGGAAAAGTCTAAAGAAGAGCAGACCCCTGGCGTCTTCGCCTGCCCGACCAAGAAAGGCTGTGTGCTGGGATACGGCATGAACTGGCGAGTGCTCGACCAGGGCAAAGAGAACAAGTACCTGTGGAATAGAGAAAGCCACGTGGCTTTCGACGCCATCAAGAACCCTTCGGCCACAATCATTCTGTCCGACTGCGGCCTCGTCGAGAACGGCCCCGACAAGAGCACTGACATCCGTGACTGGGAAGACGAAGACCAGCTCGAAACCCCATATCATGGGAAGTGCGAGTGGCCCGACCGCGATGGCAACTTCAACCTGGTAACCGACAAGCCCGAAGGCTATTGGGTGCCAGTGCCACGCCACGTCGGTGAGACCGTCTGCGTGCTCCTTCTTGACGGCAGCGCCAAGCGCGTTCAGCTCAGGGAATTGATTAACTATCCGGACGGTAAGCCTGTATGCTACAGCGATACCAACTGCCTCTGGGACAACGACCAGACACGCAGGGCGGCTGAGGAATAGTAAGATAGTCTCCAGGCCCGGCTTGGCGAGTTATTGCATCCGGCGGCGAGGCTGCCTGTAGCGGCCCCGCCGTCGGCTGTTTTCTGACGCAGCGGCAGAACTCCCTTGACATCGCACCTCAAGGCATGTTTCATGGACACGTAACGGGCAGGGCACAGGTTTCGGGGATGCAATCGAGTATGAACAAGGTGCCGGATCAACGCGGATGTTTTGGCGAGTTCGGGGGCAGTTTCGTCCCAGAGACGCTCATCACCGCACTCACCGAGCTTGAAAACGCCTACGAGAAGGCCCGACGCGACAAGGCATTCCGCAGGGAGCTCGCCTATTACCTCAAGCACTACGTCGGCCGGCCCACACCGCTCTACTTCGCCGAACGGCTCACCAGGCTTCTCGGCGGCGCGAAAATATACCTCAAACGCGAAGACCTCGCCCACACCGGCGCTCACAAGATCAACAATGCCACCGGGCAGGTGCTGCTCGCAAGACGCATGGGCAAGAAGCGCATCGTCGCTGAAACCGGAGCCGGCCAGCACGGCGTCGCGACGGCCACCGCCTGCGCAATGTTCGGCATCGAGTGCGTCATATACATGGGAACCGAGGACACCGTCCGCCAGGCGCTCAACGTCTTCAGAATGCAGCAGCTCGGCGCCGACGTCCGAGAAGTCACCACCGGCAGCAGGACGCTCAAGGATGCGATTAACGAATCGATGCGCGACTGGCTGACTAACGTGCGGACGACGCATTTCGTGCTGGGCTCGGTCGCGGGGTCGCATCCCTATCCGATGATGGTGCGGGACTTCCAGAGCGTGATCGGGCGCGAGGCCCGACCGCAGATACTGAAGGCCGAAGGACGGCTGCCCGACCTGCTCGTCGCCTGCGTCGGCGGCGGCAGCAATGCGCTGGGGCTGTTCTAGCGGTTCCTCATGGACGAATCGGGCCGCATGATCGGCGTGGCCGCCGGCGGCCGAGGCATCCGCCCGGGGCAGCACGCGGCACGATTCGCCGGAGGCGGGATCGGAATCCTCCACGGCAGCCGGAGCTACCTGCTCCAGGATGAAGACGGCCAGATCCAGTTGACGCATTCGGTTTCGGCTGGGCTCGATTACGCGGGCGTCGGGCCGGAACATTCATGGCTGCGCGAGATCGGACGGGTCGAGTACACCTACGCCCTCGACAGCGAAGCCCTCGACGCTTTCTCGCTGCTCAGCCGCACCGAAGGCATCATCCCGGCGCTCGAAAGCGCACACGCCGTTGCGCACGTCGCAAAAATTGCCCCCGATATGACCAAAAAGAACATCATAATCGTCAATCTGTCGGGCCGGGGTGACAAGGACGTCCAGACCGTCGCGAAGATACTCGAGGCATCCACGAAAGGGAGACGGAAGAAGCCTTGAACCGCATAGCCGCACAGTTATCGAGACGACGCGAGGCCGGCCAGGGCGCCTTCTGCCCTTATGTCTGCGCGGGCGATCCCGATCTGGCATTCACCGAGCGGCTTGTCGAAGAGCTTGGCCGCAGCGGCGCCGACAGCATCGAGCTGGGCGTCCCGTTCTCCGATCCCATCGCCGACGGCCCCGTCCTCCAGGCAGCGACACAGCGAGCACTCGCGGGAGGCGTCACCCTCAAGCGCGTCCTCAGGATGGTCGGTAACTTGCGAAATAGCTGCGACGTGCCGATCGCACTGATGAGCTACTTCAATCCCATCCATTGCCACGGCGTGAAGCGACTCGTCGACGAGGCCGTACGCGCCGGGATAGACGGCTTTATCGTGCCCGACCTCCCTCCGGAGTCGGCGGGCGAACTGATTGCCGCAGCACGGGCGCGCGATGCCTGCACGATCTTCTTCATTGCACCGACAACAATGCCCGGCCGCATCAAGGTGATCGACGAGGCCGCGACGGGGTTCCTATACTGCCTGTCTGTGACGGGCATCACCGGCGCGCGCAAGACACTGCCCGCAGAGCTGCTCCGCAGCCTGAAGGCCCTGAAGAAGAAGACAGACACGCCGCTTATCGTCGGATTTGGAGTATCGACACCCGAGCAGGTGCGCCGGATGTGCAGCGTCGCCGACGGCGTAATAGTCGGCAGCGCGCTTACCACCTTCATTCAGAAGCACGCAGCCTCGGGGCCCGACGTGATGATCCGCAAGGCCGGCGAATACTGCCGCAGGCTCGCAAGAGCCGCACACGGCCGCTGATGGGATGAAACTGCGGATAAACACAGAGAAGAGTGGAACCGCAGATTAACACAGATTAACACAGATGCATACAGATATCGGTTCTTAATAATCTGCGTTCATCAGCGTTCATCTGTGGCTGCCTTTCTTCACGGCCGCTGATGGGATGAAACTGCGGATAAACACAGAGAAGAGTGGAACCGCAGATTAACACAGATTAACACAGATGCATACAGATATCGGTTCTTAATAATCAGCGTTCATCAGCATGATCCCTGCCCGCCTTCGGCGGGTGTGGTTGCCTTTCTTCACGGCCGCTGATCGGCACTGCGGCCCTCATCCCCGGCCCATGATCTTGACGAACTTCGCCGACTGCGACAGGAAGCGCCTCGGCGTCTCGTACACGAGCTGCCGGACCTGTTCGCGGCTGAAGCCTTCCCGCATCATCACCTCCGCGGCCTTCGGCACGGCGAGCGGATCCGAATCGTCCCAGTCGGCGGAAGAATTGATCATGAAACGGTCGAACTGATCGGCATACTCCCTCAGCAGCGGGATCACGCGTTCGATCGACATCTTCGTGGGATACAGCGTGAAGCCGACGAGGCAGCCGGGCAGGCCCATCGCCATCTCGATTGTCTCCTCGGTCGTGTGATCGAGATCGATGAACGGATATGAATCGAGCTCGCCGTAGACCTCGCGGATGACGTCGACGATGATCCTCGTGCCGGCCAGCTTGTATCGATCCTCGGGGCGTTCGGAGTAATCGTGCGGCGTGTGGACGATCACCGGGTCGTTGCGATCTCCGGCGATTACGAGCTGTCTGCTCAGCGCCTCTATCTCGTTGGGGCCGTTCTTGTTGAGGCCGATCTCGCCGACGCCCAGACTGCGGGGGTGGTCGAGATACTGCCGGTAGAGATTGCCGTTGTCGTCCGACATCTCGAGCACGGCGTTAACCATGTCGATGTTGTCCGCCTCCTTGGCGTTCACGCCGAGGAAGCAGAAATGCTCGATGCCGAACTTGTGCGCCCGCCGGCTGCCGTACGGCATGTCGCCGTGCTCGAAATCGAGTATCTCCGTGAAGTAATCGAAGAAGCTCTCGGGGAACCGCTTGTCGACGCCCGACCAGAAAGCCGGCTCGACGACTGCAACTACGCCGGCCTTCTTGAGCGCCCGGAGGTCGTCGGTCGTCCGCGTATGAGCGTGGATGTGCATCTCGATTATCGGGCCGGTGTAGAGCCTGTCAGCCATTGGTCAACTCCTTGCCATGCGATGGGGAACTATCGAACGCGATTAGTGTACTGCGCCGGTGAAGCCGGTTCAAGCCGAAATGTGATTGCGGGAGCCGGTTGTGTTGTTCGGTGCCGCTTGTAATTTTCTGAGCCGGTTGTGATGAGCGGAGCGGCTTCCGAATGGCCCTGGAACGGGCCCGCCTGTGGAGGGAGTGGAACCCCGCCATAGGCGGGCAGGCAGCAGATAAACGCAGATAAACGTGGGGCAGGCTTTCCAGCCTGCCAACTTGCGAGCAGACCAGGGACGAGCATAACCACGAATGCGTGGCCGCGCGTGCGGTCGCGATACGACTGGCGCAGGTAGTGGTAGATACAGGTCTTGCCTTTGTGGATGGATTTGCGTGTTTCACCTGCATCTCGGCTACATATTACACCACGCTCAGCCCACTGTCATGGAGACAACAAAATAATCGGAATATCTTCCGGCTACACATTCAACCCCATATTCCGCATAACAGCATGGTACTCATACGGTTACAGCAAACGTGGGCTGGAACATCCGATGTAGAAGATGGGCGAGACTCGAATCGAGAAGTGGGCAAGGGAGCCGTGACGGATTGTGGCTTCGAGTTAAGGCAGCGCCGGAAGCTACGCGAACACCCGCCGGTGATACGTCCACCATTCTATCAACAGGAACGCAAAGGCGCCAAGTGCGAACCACCACCAAACCTCTCGGTTGACTTTGCCGGGGCGGATGCCGATTTGCACGGGGACGCCGCTCAGGGTGAGATCCTTCCGTGTGGTGATGTCTGATTCGCGGGCGTCCAGCAGATTGACTGCAACTACGTGCTTGCCCACCTCGCCACCCACAGGCTCGACAGTATAGATGCCGATCTTGTCCGTGGCGCCGAAAGATGCTCGGCGGCGAGTGACATCCACGTTCTCGCGGCCGCCGCCGGGCCTGGTGAATGCGACTTTCTTCGCCGCTTCTTCGGTGGCAAGCGTTATGATATCGCCGGTGCGCATGAGCGGCTTAGCGCGCCGGCCGGAGCCCTGGGCGAGCCACTCGATGCTGTTGGCGATGAAGAGCGGGAACGAGACCCGCAGCGGCCAGTTGTTGTACGTGAGGAAGATGTCGAACGAGACGTAGACCATTCGGCCCTCGGGCGCTTCGACGGCCCAGACGAGCGGCCCTTCATCGGCCTGGACGATCACCTGAGCCTGCGACGGCGGCGGAAACTGCATCGTCTGCGCCGGCAGAAGCTCCCACAGATTCGCATGGCGCGCGATCGGATGGGCCGCTTCGATGTCGACGACGAGAGCCGGGCGCTTCACCAGCCTCGCTTCGCCCTGCGGGCCGTACGGCGGAGGTGGGGGCTGTTTGAAGACCATATAGTTGCCGTCAGGCAGGCTATCGGGCATCCAGCGATCGAAGATGATTACGTCGTAGCTCGATGTCGGCTTGTAGTCGGCGGGACTCACGATATCCCGTTCAGTATCACGTTGATCGAGAGCGCGCTGAAGAAACATGTTGCCGGCGGTGACGAGCAGCAGCTTGGCATCGCGCGACGAACGGAGCGCAATATGGGCCGTATTGTCGGCTTCCAGGTCGTCTTCCAGTTCGAGCTTGAGCGTGAGCACGCCTTCTTCAATCCGGAGATTCGTGAAGACGCGCGAAAGTTCCTCGCCCGGCTTGAACGTGATCGCCTCGGCATCGAGAAGCTCGCTTCCGTTGTAGAGGCTGAGCATTGCATCCGCCGGGGCCGCCGAGAAGTTCCGCACCGAGGCGAACACGGCCGACTGTTTCGTGCCGGGTATGCGCTGTGCGTCGATGCTGATGATGCCGACATTGTGTGCGAACTTCGTGCCGATGGGATGGTATATCAGGTCGGCCTTGCCGCGCGAGAGATCGGAGACCTCATCGAAGCCGCCGTCCGCGAAGATATGGACTTCGGTCTTGCGCAGGCTGATGTCGCCTCCGGCCTGGGCAATGCGTGCCTGTGCCAGCGCCAGGCCGATCGAGAGCGCCTCGTGCAGATTGGTGCGGCAGTCGGTGGCTTCGACCGATGCGAGGTCGCGGCGCAGGGCTTCTTTCGCAGCCGTGAACGCGCCGAGCACTCTGGCGCCGCCGCCGCAGGTGATTATGCGGGCCTCGTCGCCGCCGGACATGTTGTTGATGGCCGTCAGCAGGCGGCCGCGGGCATCGTCGAGGCGGCTGTCGCCGGTAAGGTCGGTTGCATTCATACTGGCCGAGTTGTCGATGATGAATATGAAGTCCTTGCCCTCCCGCTGCTGCAGCCACATCATCGGCTTGGCCAGCGCCCACGCCGCCAGCAGCAGCATCAGCACCTGAAGGAACAGCAGCAGGCTCGCCCGCAGCTTCTGGAACGGCGAATTGACTTTCAGGTCTTCCAGGCAGCGCTGCCACAGGAGCGTGCTCGAGACAACCTCGCTGCGCCTGCGCAGCTTGAGGAAATACAGCGCAACCACCGCGGCCATGGCGATCGAGCCGTATATCAGCGCCTGGATGAGATTGCCGAAATGCATCTCTTTCCTTACTTTCTTCCTTTGATAATTCTACCTTGCCTGTCTACTTCCAAACGAGAGATCGAACGGAACTCATATACTTCGTACGTTCCCTCACCTTTTAGAACTCAATAAAGTTCGCCAATCTGCCTGGCTGTCTCGAGAAATCTCATTTTTCTCCCCCCAAAAGAGGCAAAGTATGGAGGCTGCACACGCGATCCTCAGCGTTTATTCGGTACACGCCCTTATCAAGTCGATCCTTCGCAAAGTTATAGTAATCCTTGACGATCTCGAAACCGACGTACTGCCGCTTCAGCATCTTACTAACCACTGCCACTTGGCCGGACCCGAGAAAAGGGTCTAGAACTACGTCGCCTTCTTCACTTGCATAGAGGAGGATTTTCTTGATTATCTCGGCGGGCAGTTTCGTGGGTGTTTTCTTGTCTCCATGCCAGTATTCTCGCTTGATATACCACACGTCCTCCAAGTCTTGATACCGACGGCTGCCTCCTCCCAGTGCCCGTTCATCTCCATTATAACGGGCGCTATTGAAAAACTTCCGTTTGTCGTCATGCTTACAGACGTACAAACAGTGATAATGGGACGTTACGAACTTCCGTGAGCACACCACGCCGAATTGATATTTCCAGATGATGTGATTTGTGGTAACGAAGCCTAATTCGTCTATAGTAATCAGGATGTCTTTGAGGTTGTTCCATCCCGAAAAGACGAACATACTACCTGACTCTTTGAGCAGTCGGTGGGCTTCGGTCATCCAGGCCAAGGTGAAATCACCATATGCATCTGCGTGTATTTCGTTGTATCCTTGAAGGACCCTCGATTGTGTGCGATTGTAGTTTTCGCGGTGTGGTTTGAAATCAATAGCGAATGGAGGATCAGTAACTACCAGGTCAATTGTCCCAGGAGCCAAGCCGCTCATACCTTTCAAACAGTCCATGTTGTAAATACCATTGATTGCGATACGTTTCATTTTACTTCTCGAAGAACTTCGCTGGCAAGATTCTTTCCTGGACTATAGCCCAGAGTTGTTTTAGACAAAGTATCCCAGTTATTGATGCGTATTTGATCTACTTTACAGGCTCCCTTGCCCTTGAAGTGTTTCCGATACGCGTGCGAGCCGCGCGACCCGGTTGCCTTATTTCAATAATCCGGTCTTGCGCAGGTAGTTCAGCACGAGCTGATCGAAAGGCACCTTCGTAGTTGCGAAAAGATAATTGATGCCGCGCTTCGAGCAGTAGTCCTGCAGTCCCCCGCAGAATACCCGCAGGTTGCGGCGGTACATCTTGAGCATGGGAGCGCTCATACTCACTTCGACGTCCAAGCCGGTCTCACAATCGGTCAGGCGGAGGTCGCCGGTCAGCTCGGGCTCGGCCTCCTGCGGGCTGAGTATGTGCAGGAGAAAGATGTCGACGCGCTTCGCGAGGAAGAACTTGAGGGCCGTCTCGTAGCCGCTCGGATCGAAGAAATCCGATATTATCACTACGACGCCCCTGCCCTTGTTGCGCAGCGAGAAGCTCCGGAACGACGCGCTGAGCGATGTCTCGCCGCCGGCCTGGAGCTTCGCCAGGAAATCGAACAGGCGGAACATCATCCCCTTGCCGCGCGTCGGCGGGAAGACCTCCACCACGTCGTGCGCGAACGCGCCGACCGCCACGCGGTCGCTGTTGGCAAGGCCGATATACGCCAGGGCGGCGGCGACACGCCGGGCGTAGTCTATCTTGCTCGGCTCGCCGTGCCCCATCGATTCGCTCACGTCCAGCAGCACGTATACGTGCAGGTCTTCCTCTTCGAGGAACAGCTTGAGAAAGAGCCTGTCGAGGCGGACGTAGATATTCCAGTCGATTGAGCGGATATCGTCACCCGGCGAATAATCGCGATGATCGGCGAACTCGGCCGACATTCCGCGCTTCTTCGAGCGCCGCTCGCCTTTGATCGAGCCGGAGAATATCTTCTTCGACACCAGTGAGAGGCGTTCGATCCGCCGGATGAAGTCAGGCTCCAGTAGCTGGGTTGTTGGCATAATCAATTTCCAGGCGGCGCGCCGCAGGCGGTCCAGTCAACAACAATCAAACCGTCACAGCCGTGGGCACTTCGCTTAATATCTGTTCGAGCACCTCGTCGGTGATGATGCCTTCGGCCTCGCCTTCGAAGTTGAGGATCAGCCGATGCCGCATCGCGGGGAGTACGGCCCTGCGTATGTCCTCGAAGCTGACGTTGTATCGTTCGTCGAGGAGCGCCGCGACCTTTCCGGCGAGTATGAGCGTCTGGGCGGCGCGCGGGCTCCCGCCGTAGCGGACGTACTTGTTTGTAACGTCGATTGCGTACTCACTCTCGGGATGAGTGGCCAGCACTATCCTCGCGGCGTAATCCTGCACGTGCGGTGCGACGACGACGTCGCGGACGAGCCGCTGATACTTCAACGCAGCCGGCCCGTCGAGCACGGGCGAAGCCTGCGGCTCCTCGGCCGCCGTCGTGCGGTCGAGGATCGTCTTGAGCTCATCGAGCGGGGGAGTCCGGACGATCAGCTTGAACAAGAACCGGTCGACCTGCGCCTCCGGCAGCGGATACGTGCCCTCCATCTCGATGGGGTTCTGCGTGGCGAGCACGAAGAACGGCAAGTCGAGCTGATGAATGATGCCGGCGACGGTGACGCTGCGCTCCTGCATGGCTTCGAGCAGGGCCGACTGCGTCTTCGGCGTGGCGCGGTTGATCTCGTCCGCGAGGATGATATTGCCGAATATCGGCCCTCTCTGGAACTCGAAGTACCGCCGTCCCTTGGCGTCTTCCATCACCATGTTGGTGCCGATGACGTCGGCCGGCATGAGGTCGGGCGTGAACTGTATCCGCGAGAACTTGAGGCTCAGCGCCTCGCTGAGGGTGCGGATGAGCATCGTCTTGCCGAGGCCCGGGACGCCCTCCAGCAGCGCATTGCCCCCGCAGAACAAGCACGTCAGCACCCCGTCGACAACCTCGAGCTGGCCGACTATCACCTTGCCGATCTCATCGCGCAGCACATTGTAATCCCTGCGAAACTCTACCGCCTGCTCGGCGATCTGATCGCTCATTCCTGTCTCCTTTCAAGAAGGCCTCAGGCCGCCCGAAGGGAAGTCTGAAGTCTGAAGTCTGAAGCCTGAAGTCTGTAGCCTGTAGCCTCTTTTCTACTCTTTATCCCGCCTTTTCAGCGCCCGCTTCTTGGCCTGGAGCAGCCGCTGGGTGTATGGTGTCGCAGCATCATCTCTTGCCTTCCTGGTCTCCGGTGCCCCACGTTTCGGCTTGAGTTTCGGCTCTCTCGGCTCCGCGGCGGCTATCCCGGTGTCGAGTTGCTCGTCCGACATGGCAGCCGTTGCGTGCTCCTCCTGCTTTCCTTCCTGGACGGCGCGCAGCGTTGCGATAGCCGACGGCACCGCTTCTTCCGCCGGTTGATCGAGCCTCTCTCGAACCTCCCGCTTCTTCGCCAGCAGCCGCGCTATCGCCGGATCGACGGCCGGCAGTTTCTTCTCGAACCGCGCACCGATCACCGGCAGCAGCGCGGCCACGGCAGTGAACGCCGAAACTACCTGCTGCCGGTCGATGACTACCTTGCGGACGAATACATCGAGCGGAAACGCCAGGATGGCGAACAGCATCAGCAGGTCCCACACAGGCGCCGAACTGCGGGGCACGGGCAGGTTGCGGTCGAAGACCTCATCGGACGGCTCGAGCACGCGCCCGCCGGTGACGCCAGCGATGTTCTCCAGCAGCGAGATGTTAGTATTCAGCTCGCGATACTCGGGCGAATAGGCCACAACCACCCCCGAAACCGGGTCGCCCGAGGCCGCCTTGCCCTTGTTGTCCTTGCCCTCGTAATGCACGTGCAGGAAGTAGCTGCCGGTATCCCTCGCAGGGAACCAGCCCTCGTAGCGGCCGACACCGGTCTGAGTCAGTCGCACGGGAATAATGCCGTCGGCATCGTCGGGGGCGCTCGGGCGGATCGCCCTGGCCTGCATCGAGAGCATATTGACCGGCTTGCCTTCGTCGTCGAGCGCCTCGACTACCACGTGGGCCTTGCCCTCGGATATCTCGATGATAGTCGGCGTATGAACCGACCCTTTCGGCCCGCTTCGCAGCGACCATCGCACCGCCTGCGACCAGAACCGCTTGTAGCCCGGCCAGCCCACCCAGTTCGTACCCCACCGGTTCTTCGCGTCCGACATGAACGCAACCGTCCGCCCCAATCCTTCCTGGCGGTGAGCGAGGATCGGGTCCTTCTGGATCTCCTTCTCGTTCTCGTCCTTGAACTTGCGGACCAGCGGGACCTCCGCGTCGGGCTTGGGCGTTACGACTACATATCCGCCGAGTTCGGGCACTGCGTCGAAGCCCTTCATAATCGGGCTGTAATCCGAACTGCTGCGAACGGGCACGAAAGGCTCCTCATGAATGAGCGACCGCGTGATCACGGCTGCCTCCTTGACGAAAATCCGCGGCAGCTCGTCGGCGCTCTGCGGATGATAGAAGCTGCCGCCGCACTTCATCGCCGCACGCTCGTGGGCCTTCACAGTGCCGGGGAAATGATCCTTGAAGACCACCGTAGAGACCGTGATCTTGCGCTTTTCTTTGGTGAACTGCCTCACCAGGAAATCGCTGATCTCCCAGGAGGGATTCGGCCCGGCATCGGACATCAGTATGATGTGCTTTGTGGAAGCATCGCTGCCTTTCAGAACGTTGCCCGCTTCCCTGAGCATACCGTTGAAATCGCAGACGTCGCCCACCTGCATCGTCCTGATCTCTCGCAGCACCTCGTTGTGGTCGCCCACCGGCCCCAGCGGCACCTTCCACGCAGCGTTGGCCATGAGCGCGATTTCGTCGCGGGACGAGAGTGCACTGACCGCCTCGGAGGCCATCTCGATACACCAGCGGTTGCCCTGCGCGACCTCGGCGGCGTCCATTATCAGCACGAGAGCACCCTTGGGCAGCACCCGGCGCTGCTTGATGTCGCAACTGATGGGCGAGACACGTTCGATCGGCGTGTTGCGCCATGCTCCGGCGCCGAAGCTGTTCTCGCCGCCGACCCACACCAGGCCGACGCCGAGGTCGGTCACGCAGCGGGCGATCGTCTGCATCTGGTGCGATCTCATACTGCCCGCCGGCACGTTCGAGATTATTATGCTGTCGTAACCGGCCATCTTGTGATCCGGCGGCATCGAGGCGACGTCGACCACCGTCACACCAATTTTCTCTTCCCTCAGCGCATCCACCAGGAACCGCGCGTGCTCCACGTCGTTCTCGACGAGCAGAATCTTCGGCTCGCCCGATTCGACGAACGTGTAACCGACGCCGGTATTGTTTTCCATTATGCCGTCGAGCTCCGGCGCCACGACGACCTGGGCCTTGAAGCTGTACGGACCGCCCTCGGGCGGCCCTTCTTGAACTCATACGTGAGAACCGTCTTGCCTTTCGCAAGCGTTACGTTCGGATCGGCGACGGTCCTGTCACGTGGGCCGACCGGTTCGCCGTCCTGCGTCAGGAACAAATGCACCTTGCACGGCTGCAGGGACCAGATGACGACGCGAAGCTTGAACGGCTCTTCTATCTTCAGCCGCGCCGGCAGGAGCACCTTCTCGACCAGCACCTCGTTGACGTGGTCGTACTCCATCGGAACCACGTCGATCACCACGCCGGCAGTCTTCGCGCGTTCGGCTTCCTCGATCGCGACGCCCTTATTCTCGTTGCCCTCCGAGAAAAGGACTATCCGCTTCATCGAGTTCTCGGGGAAGACCGCCGTCGCCAGGCGGAGCGCACCGGCTATATCGGTGTGATCGGGATTGACGTACGACGCGATGTCGCTGATCCACCGTCCGCCCGGCTGGAGACCTATCGGCTGCGGAACCTTCTCGATGGACGCATCGGCAGCGAACAGCACCAGCCCCACGCGATCTTTGCCGCCGGCCCCGCGAATGACGTCATTGATCTCTCGAAACGCCTCGCGGCGGCGCCAGTCGGCAGGAATGCTGCGCGATTGATCAACGACGAAAACCGTTGTGAGCAGGTCGCCCTCGCGCGCCCGGTGCAGATCGGCACGCGCCAGGATAACCGCGAGCATCACCAGGCAGCGTATCACCGTCGAAACTATGGATCTGCCCGGCGAAAGGCCGGCAAGGCTCCGACGGCCGACCAGGATCGCCAACGGCAGAAACACCAGCAAGACCAGTGCTACAGGATTGTGGACTTCCAGCGCCATCGCCACCTCTGACAGCAGCCGATGATTTCCGGGCGAAGCTCCATTGTAGGTACGATACCACAGACATGTTACAATTTCAACGGTGAGTCTTGGGGCCGCTGCTCCGGCATAGTCATGCTCCGCGATGCAATACCAGTGTGTAGTAGTGAGGTCGGCATCAGGAGTGCCCCCCTGGGGATTCTCGGTGGCGTTTTTCTTGTGGCGGAGCCTTGGGGAGACTTGGGGTGCGACCGGAACGGCATCGTCGAGCACCAATCAATGCCGAGATGCTGCCCCCCGCGGCCTTTTGACTCAAATCAAGCAAATCAATCGCGCATTTCCGCTCAAATCAACCGCGCATAACCGCACATGACCACGCGTTGCCAGGCGCGTTGTGGCATGTTGTGGTAACTCAGCGTAGAAACGCGCGCCAGCGTCGCGGCGCCGGCCAAAAATTTTCCAGAATTTACTAAGAATTCTGAACACGATATATTGGGGGGAGGCTGGTCTAAAGCACAGTATGAAGGATAGTTCTGCGTTGCCGTCAAAACTTAAGCAGAAATTTTATTTTTCCTGAGGTTTTTTTCTTGACAGCACGGCCGAGCATGCTATATTTCCCAGTGGCATGAAATGGTAGTGGATGGTAGCAAGTGGCAATCACGGGGCGAATGGGCCTCGCGGTGCCACGGACTTAGCACATCCTGCTGTCGCTTCGCCCGCTGCTGTCGGCTTGCGGCTTTGAGCGTAGCAATCCGGCAGCGAAAGATCAAGGGTACCGGCCGGAGCTTCTGAAGCCCACCGGTCTGTGAGGCAATGAGCTATGGGGACTGGCGAGTTCACCGGCGAAAGCACAAGCACGGTTGACGACAAGAACCGTATCGTGCTCCCGCGCAAGTATCGCGACGCGGTAGATTTCGAGACGGAAGGGCGCGAGTTGTATATCTCGCTCGATCCCGACGGCTGTCTCGTCATCTGCCCGCGCTCCGAATGGCGCCGGCGCCTGGCCCAACTCGATCAGACACCGTATGCCAAGGAACGCCTCCGCCGCTTCCGCCGATACATCGCGGCGATGACGGAGACCTCCAAATGTGACAAGCAGGGGCGGCTGCTTCTGCCATCGCGCCTGACGAATGAAGTCGGCATTGAACGCGATGTCGTCCTTGTGGGCAACATCAGCGTGATTGAAGTGTGGCCGAAGGACAAGTGGCATCAGCGCCGAGAGGAAGCCCGCCGCGAGTTCAGCAAGGACATCGAGGACATCTTTTAGCTCGTCCCGATTGCCGTTTCCGATCGCCACTTCAACTGCGGCTTCGGGATGATGCGAGATTCCCAGAGCTGATGAGAGCGAATGGAACCTGTTCACGTCCCGGTGATGAAGTCGGAGGTGCTGGAATTACTCCAGCCCCGGGGCGGCGGATGGATCGTTGACGGCTGCATAGGATTGGGCGGCCACTCGGAGGCGATCTTTTCCATTGAAGAGTTCACCGGCGGAGTGCTCGGCGTTGACCGCGATCCCGAGGCGCTCGCAATCGCCCGGCGAAGGTTGGAGCCGTTCGAGGATCGACTGCGGCTGCATCACGCGGAATTCGCCGAACTCGGCTCGGTGCTGCAGCGTGAAGGTCTTGAGACTGTCGACGGGCTGCTGTTGGATCTCGGTGTCTCGTCGATGCAGTTAGACAACGGCGAACGGGGTTTTAGTTTTTTGCGGGACGGGCCGCTTGATATGCGAATGAACCAGTCGGAGGGGAAGACAGCTTCGGAGCTGCTTAGCCGGATCGACGCGCGCGAGCTGGAGCGGATTCTTCGCGAGTATGGCGAGGAGCGTTACGCCAGGCGCATCGCTCGGGCGAGCGTCGATGCGGGCAGGAAGAGAAGGCTGGAAACAACGGGGGAACTGGCCGACGTGATATCGAAAGCGGCGAGGGGCCGGCGCGGTTCGAGGCGGCTGCACCCCGCGACCCGATCGTTTCAGGCGATCAGGCTCTTTATAAACGACGAGATGAAGCAGCTCGATGCAGTAATGAAGGCAGCCCCGGCGCTGCTCGCGCCCGGCGGCCGGTTCGTAGCATTGAGCTACCATTCGCTGGAAGACCGCATCGTGAAGCATACGCTGCGGGAACAGGCCCGGCAAGGTCACTGGGAGATTCTGACGCGCAAGCCGCTGCGGCCCGGGCCGGACGAAGGGAGAGCTAACCCGCGCAGCCGGAGCGCCCGTCTCAGGGCAGCCGTCCGCACGGATAGATAGTGAGTTCGGGGGGGTTACGGGAATTCGGGAGAAGTTCATTTGGCGCTGGCCCATCTTAAACCGATCCGGCTGGGGATGGTAGCCCTGGTATTGGGCGTTGCCCTGGCGGCGCTCGCCGGACGGCTGTTCCAGTTGCAGGTGCTCGATCACGAGCGATACAGCCGCTTGGCAAGAAGCCAGCACCGCGCAACTCAGACGATCCCCGCGCAACGGGCGGGAATCTTCAGCAGCGACGGCGTCGAGCTGGCCGTCTCCGTGCCGATCAAGTCGATCTGCGTCGATCCTGCAACAGTTGCAGCCCGCGCCAAGATCATCCGGTCGGTGGCACTCACGCTCAGCCGGGCGACCGGCCTCCCCTACCGCATATTCTTCAAGGAACTCAGCAGCGACGACCCGCTCGGATGGACCATTCCCGTCAAGTCCGAGACGGCCGCGAGAGCCATCGAGGCGCTGCGCATACCCGGCGTCGCCATAATTCGCAAAGACGGCTCTTCCGGGCCGGCTCGGCTGCTGAGCGTGAATACGAAAGAAGTGAAGAACCCCTCCGAGCACGTTCGTTCGGCAGCGGCGAAGCTGAGCGAACTCACCGGCTTACCGCGTGAGAAGCTGTTGGCGATCCTCGAACGCAAGGCCGATTGCGTCTGGATCAAGCGCCATGTGACCGATGGCGAGGCCGAGGCGGTTCAAGCTCTCGGGATGCGCGGCGTTGTGGTCTGCGAGGAGATACTCGGGCCGCAGACGTCGAAGTCGATCAGGGCGTTTCCGAGGAAGATCGGAGACCCTGAATCAACGGCTGAGCGTCTGAGTGAGGCGCTCGGCGAACGCGTCGAGAAGGTGCGCGAGTTGCTCGATCGCCGCGCGCGCTTTGCGTGGATCAAGCGTAGAGTTGAAGACAACGAAGCCGCCGCCGTGCTGGCCCTGGACGTCCCGGGCGTGTTCACACGCGACGAATACCATCGCTTCTATCCACAGGGCGAGCTTCTCGGGCAGGTGCTGGGCTATGTCAATACCGATCAAGTCGGCCAGGCCGGCGTCGAACAGGCGCTCGAGTCGAAACTTGCGGGAAAGCCTGGCAAGCGCAGGATGGCCCGCACGTCGGGCTCGGGGCTAATCTGCCTGCCGGGCCTCAAGGACGTCGAACCGCAGCCCGGAGAGGACATCGTACTGACGATCGACAGCAGCATCCAGAGGATAGCGGAGCAGGAGATTGCGGCTGCGGTCGGCAAGTGGCGGCCGGACCGTGCCGTGGTGGTTGTGATCGACCCGAGCGACCACACTCTACTGGCCGTCGCCAACTGGCCGCCGTTCAATCCGAATGCGTATTCGAGCTATTCAAACGCAGAGCGCAAGCGCCGCGAGCACAATTCGGCCGCGGTGGGTCTCTACGAGCCGGGGTCGGTCTTCAAGCCGTTTGTGGCCGCGCTAGTCATCGAGAAGCACCTCGCGAACGAGAATACGGTGTTCAACTGCGATTACGGCTGCGGCGTGATCAACGGCCGGCGGCTCCACGACGTGCATCCTTATGGCCTCCTCACGCTGAGAAAGATCATCGTGAAGTCGTCGAACATCGGCGCTGCAAAGACGGCGCTGCTGCTCGGGCCGAACCGCCTGCGGAGTGGACTCGTGAGGTTCGGTTTCGGAGGCAAAGACGACCTGCCAATCCCCGGCACCCCGCGCGGCTGGCTCCACCCCGTCAGCACTTGGACCAGCTACAGCATATCGTCGATCGCCATCGGTCAGGAAATATCCACCACCGCGGTGCAGTTGTGCAACGCATTTGCGATTATCGCGAGTGACGGCCGGCGGGTTCCGCCGCGACTCTTGAAGCAGGCCGCAGGCGACGAGGAAAGCGCCTTCGAGCAGGCTATCCGCCCGCAGACGGCCCGGCGCATACGGAGCATCCTCGCGGAAGTCGTTACGGAAGGAACCGGCAAGCGCGCGCGGCTCGATGCGTACGTGGTCGGCGGAAAGACCGGCACCGCGCAGATTGCCCTTCCCGGCGGGCGCGGGTATGCACCGAATCACTACAACAGCTCGTTCGTGGGAATGGCCCCGATCGAGAATCCCCGCATCTGTGTGCTCGTAACACTCCGGCGCCCTCGCAAGGCTCATTACGGCGGCACGGTGGCGGCCCCGGCTGCGGGCCGCATCATCCGCAGGTCGCTCGCCTATCTCAGGGTGCCGCCGCAATACAGGCATGACGATCTGACGGCACAGGCCAGGCATGGGTGGCACGTTCAAGCGGAGCTTGGACGTGGGCGAAGCACGGCCAACTGAAGACAGTTGACCGTGGCACCCGGCAGAAGACGAAAGGCGGTAAGCGGTAAGCAGTAAGCGGTAAAGAATGGTAAATACTGATCACTGGCCACTGAATACTGAATACTGAACGCTGATTATTAAGAATGGGTATCTGTGTTTATCCGCGGTTTCATAAGGTAGTTGTATGCATCGCCCCCTTGCACGGGGCGTGGATTGGAACGACGTGTTGACATTACACCAACTTGCCAAACAGCTTCCGGACTCGATGCTGATCGGTCCGGCGGAGGTCGAACTGGTCGGCTTGACGGACGATTCGCGTAGCGTCGAGCCCGGGTATCTCTTTGTGGCGGGTCGCGGTACGAAGACGGACGGGCACCGTCACGTGGCCTCCGCCATCGAGAAAGGCGCCTCGGCGGTGATAGTCGAGCGGGCTATGGACGAATGCAACGGCACGCCTGCGCTGCTCGTCGGCGACAGCCGGGCGGCGCTCGCCACGGCCGCCGCCGCATTCCACGGCTGGCCGGGATACAAGCTCCGCGCAGTTGCTGTGACGGGCACCAACGGCAAGACTACCGTCGCATACATGATCAGGTCGGTACTCGAGGCCGCCGAGCACAGCGTCGGGCTCCTCGGCACGATCGAGTACTCCCTCGGCTCGCGCACACTCCCAGCCAGGATAACCACCCCGGGCCCGCTGGAAATGCAGCATTTCCTCTCCGAAATGGTCAAGGCAGGTAACGACCTCTGCGTGCTGGAAGCATCCTCGCATTCGATCGATCAGCATAGGATGGATCACATCGATCTGGCCGCCGGGATATTAACCAATATCACCAGCAACGAGAATCTGGACTATCACGGCACGATCGACCGCTATCTGC
>JAUWKK010000407.1 GCA_030614245.1 Planctomycetota bacterium
CTGGCCCTAGGGCCATGTTGCCGTGGGCTGTTCTACTTCGCCCCTTACGGGGCTACAAGCCACCGATGGGTGCCACGTGAAGCAGGCGTCGCCTCCTCGCTGCGAAGCCGCTGAGAGCCGGGAGGCATATAGGCTGGGGCTGAAGCCCCAGTAAAACAACCACGCACGACGAGCCGCCCTGGAGGGGCGGGGGGCTCGACTCCCCAGGCAATACATCTTGCACTGTGTATATGCACGACAAGACTCCCAGAAAGGGCCGAATTCTTACGTCATAATAGAGAAACGCTCACCAGAGGGAAGTTATGGATTGCGGATAGTCGTAAGTTGTACATTCGCTGAATGTTACATAAGCCGGGGGGATGCGCCGGCTTGAATTCCGAACTTGACTGTGGTATCCTCTCGGGCGTTCCGGCGGCGAGATTCCGCTGCGCTGAGCGGTCTCTTGTGCCGAGAATCCACCGTTCCTGTGGACGGATTGGCTCAAACGAAGGAGGACGCTGATGGCCACGGCAAAGAATATGGTGATCGTCGAATCGCCGGCCAAGGTCAAGACAATAGCCCGATACTTGGGCAAGGATTATGTCGTCGCATCGTCGATGGGTCACGTCCGGGATCTGCCGCCCAAGAAGCTGGGTGTAGACGTAGAAGACGATTTCAAGCCGACTTACCAGCTCCTGAGCAGCCGGCTGGAGATGCTCAAGAAGCTCAAGAGAATTGCCTCGAAGGCCAAATCGGTATATCTGGCCACGGACCTCGACCGCGAAGGCGAAGCGATTGCGTGGCACCTGGTCGAAGCACTGGGCATTCCGCCGGAGAAAGCACTCAGGGTCACTTTCAGCGAGATCACCGAGCGGGCGATCATCGCCGCGTTCGAGCACCCGCGGCGCATCGACATCAATAAGGTGAACGCACAACAGGCCCGGCGGATACTCGACCGGATAGTCGGCTACAAGCTCAGCCCGCTGCTCTGGAAGAAGATAGCCAGAGGCCTGAGCGCCGGCAGAGTGCAGTCCGTTGCCGTACGCCTCATCTGTGAACGTGAAAAGGAGATACAGGCCTTCACGCCGGAGGAATTCTGGCGGATTATAGCAAGAGTGGCCTCGAAGGGCACCCCTGCAAGAGATCGCGACGTTTTCGAGGTCGAGCTCAAGAAGATCAACGGCAAGAAAGCCGACTTGAAGAACGAGCAGCAGGCCACGGAGATCGTCGAGAAGATCAAGACGCAGCCCTTTGTGGTCGATAAGATTGACACAAAGACGCTGTCATCATCGCCTCCCCCTCCGCTGATCACCAGCACATTGCAGCAGCAGGCTTCGATTCAGCTTCGATTCTCCACCAAGAGAACCATGGCACTCGCCCAGGAGCTCTACCAGGGCGTCGAACTTGGCGAAGAAGGGCCCATCGGACTCATCACGTATATGCGGACCGACTCCGTCAGGATATCCGACGAGGCGATGGCCGACTGCCGCAAGGAAGTGACGAAGCAATTCGGCGACGATTACCTGGCGGGCAAGCCGCGTCGATTCCGCTCGGGCAAGCGGGCGCAGGAAGCCCACGAGGCCATTCGGCCCACGTACGTCGACCGCACCCCGGACGAACTCAAAAAACACATGTCGAAGGATCAATACCTGCTTTACAGGCTGATTTGGAACCGATTTGTGGCCACCCAGATGGCAAACGCGAAGATCGAGGTGACGGACGTCTCCGTTGCAGCAGGCGACGCAATCTTGCAGGCGAAAGGTCGCCGCATTCTCTTTGACGGCCACCTCAAACTCACGCCGTCAAACGGCAAAGACCAGATTCTGCCGGAACTGAAAGAAGGTCAGGAGCTTGAACTGGTCGAACTGACGCCCTCGCAGCACTTTACCAAGCCGCCGCCACGCTACACCGAGGCTACGGTTGTCAGGACGCTCGAGAAAGAGGGCATCGGCAGGCCGAGTACATACTCATCGATCATAAGCACCATCCAGCAAAGGAATTACGTCAAGCAGGCGGATCGTAAGTTCTACGCCACCGAGCTCGGAATGGTCGTGAATGACCGCCTCGTCGAGCATTTCTCGAAGCTCCTTGACACGAAGTTCACCTCGGAGATGGAAGACGAACTGGACAAGATCGAGGAAGAACACCTCGACTGGGTACAAGTGCTTGGCAGTTTCTATAAGGATTTCAGCGCCGATCTCGAACGCGCAACCGACAATATGGCGAAATTCAGCCAGATGAGCGACGAGATCTGCGAAGAATGCGGCAAACCGATGGCGGTAAAGTTGACTTCGCACGGCAAGTTCCTCGCATGTACCGGTTACCCCGAGTGCAAGACGACGAAACCAGTGGGCGAGGACGGCAGCGAGCGGCCGCGTCCCCAGCCAACCGATTACACCTGCGAGAAATGCGGCAGCCCGATGGTCATCCGCACCGGGAGCCGCGGCAGGTTCATGGCGTGCAGCGCCTTCCCGAAATGCCGCAACACCGTGAGCATTGACGACGACGGCAAGCCCATCAAGCCCCAGAAGAGTGGTGAGAAATGCGAGAAGTGCGGCAGCGATATGATCATCCGCAGGGGCAGACGGGGCAAGTTCCTCGCTTGCAGCGCATTCCCAAAGTGCCGAAATACCA
>JAUWKK010000208.1 GCA_030614245.1 Planctomycetota bacterium
CGCCGTGGGTGAAGATGACCCACCATGTCTTCAGCCCCGAATGGGGCGAAATAGAATAGCCCACGGCATCGCCGTGGGTGAAGATGACCCCACCATGTCTTCAGCCCCGCAGGGGCGAGATAGACTCCACTGGCGGGAAATCCTCGCCCGGTGGCCGCCTTTTTGCTTGCATTGGCAGGCGCACGCCTGTAAAATCTTGTATTCCAGATGAGCCGGGCAAGCGGGTCTGGAAGGCTATAGGTAAGAAAAACGGCCTATGGAGTTCTTCGAGTACCGCGAGGGCGGGCTTAGCGCGGAAGAGGTTTCGCTGAGCGAAGTCGCTTCGGCTGTAGGTACGCCGTGTTATGTTTACAGCAAGCGGGCGTTTCTGAGTCAGCTATCCGCGCTGCGCGAGGCTTTTGCCGAGGCGGATCCTCTGGTCTGCTATTCGCTGAAGGCCAACAGCTCGCTGGCGATCTGCGCCGCGCTGCGCGAGGCCGGAGCCGGCTTTGATATAGTCTCGGGCGGAGAGCTCTTTCGCGCGCTCAAAATCGGCGCCGATCCGGCCACTATCGGCTACGCGGGCGTAGGCAAGACCGAGCCCGAGATCGAGCGGGCGCTCGATGCCGAAGTGCTGCTCTTCAATGTCGAATCGGTGAACGAGGCGCGCGCAATAAATCACGTGGCATCGCGGATGGGCGTAGTAGCGCGCATCGCACTGCGGCTTAATCCTGACGTCGACGCCAATACGCACAGCTATACAACTACCGGGAAGAAGGAGAACAAGTTCGGGATCGAGTTTTCCCAGGCGCGCGAGCTGATAGGTGTCCTGCGCGGCCTCGACGCGGTCGATCTCGCCGGATTTCACCTGCATCTGGGCTCTCCCATCAGCACTGTCGAGCCGTATCTTGCCGGCCTGGGCAAGCTGCTGCCGTTCATCGAAGAGGCCCGCTCGAACGGCGTTGACGTGCGTTACATCAACGTAGGCGGCGGGTACGCCATAGAATACGGCGATAACACGACCGTCGGCCCGGCCGAGTATGCCGCGGCCATAGTACCGCTGGCGAAGAAGTCCGGCTGCAAGCTGATAATGGAGCCTGGGCGATTCATCATCGGCAACGCCGGCGTGCTGCTCACAAGCGTGACGTATCTGAAGCGTACGCCGACGAAGGCCTTCGCCATCTGCGACGCCGCGATGAACGACCTGATCCGCCCGGCGCTTTACGGCTCGTACCACCGCATCTGGCCGGTTAAGACGAGTTTGCCGGTCGATGCTTATGACGACCCCGGCGGCGAAGGCGGGCAGATCGTCGACGTAGTAGGGCCGGTGTGCGAGAGCGGCGATTTCTTCGCGAAGGGCCGCAGGCTGCCGGACCTGTCCGAAGGCGACCTGCTGGCGGTCTTCAGCGCGGGAGCGTATGGGATGACGATGGGCAGCAACTACAACTCGCGCCCGAGGCCGTGTGAAGTGCTGATCGACGGCGCGGAGTATCGCGTGATTCGCAGGCGAGAGACGTATGATGATCTCATCAGGGGTGAAGTATTCTAAGGTTTACAGGGCCGGAGGGCGTGACCGACGGCCGAGATTGTGACAAAGCGTGTTGCGGATAAGCAGCAGCATCGAGAGGAGAAGATAATGGTAAAGAGTGTTCGACCAGCATGGCTGATACTAGCCGCCCTGCTCGTCTGCGGCCCCGTAATGGCGGCGGAGCAGGTCAACTTTGAAGACCTGCTGATTGATGAAGAAGACCGGCCGAAGAAGCTGACGGACGAGCAAAAGGCGTTCGAGAATGCCCAGGTGCCGTTCAAGGCGTTTCTCGACAATTGCGCTGACAAGGACTGGGACAAGGCGTCGGCGAGCATGAAGGAAGTGCTGCGGATGAACCTCAGCCCCGAGAACTGCCGCAAGCTCCGGAATCTGGCGTCCTCGCGGCAGATCGTCGCTATCTTCGCCGAGGCACCGGCGTCTTTGCAGGACCTCTTCAAGAGGATGCTCAAGCGAGCGGAGGAGGGCAGGCGCGAGTGGATCAAGGATCCGCAGCGCATTGCGAAGATCATCAAACAGGTGCTGGAGGGCGACCACCCGGAAATGATGCTGGCCATTCGCGAGCTGACCATCGCGGGGCAGTATGCAGCCCCGCAGCTCGTCGAGGTCCTGATGGACGAGACAAACCGCACGGCGCGCACGAGGGCGGCGCTGGCACTCAAGGCCTGCGACGAAAGCGTTGTGCTCCCATTGGCGGAAGCACTCCTCGGCGCGACCGATCATGTCCGCCAGGATATCTGCCTCATACTCCGCGAGTCTCCGAGAAGCAAGAACCTCATCCCCGATCAGCGGGTGATGCCCGCCCTCAAGACGATCGTGCAGGATATCTCCATCAATCGCGCCACGCGGGAAGAAGCTCTCAAGACGATGAGCATGATCAAGGACGTCCCCGTCGCAACACTGCCGGCCGCTCAGCAGCTTTACTACCTCGAAGCCGGGAAGTACTACCGCCGGGACGTGACAATCGTCGAGCGGTCATCCCAGGATCACATCATCTGGGCGTGGAACGGCAAGCTCGTCGGACGTGTCGTCCCCAAATGCGTCTACTACCTCGAGATGGCCGAAAAGTATTGCCGCAAGGCTCTCGAGATCGATCCGAACTATGAGAAAGTCAAGCCGCTGCTGATTTGCGTGCTCTACGCACAGTACCACACTGCCGGCGAGGTGCTGGCAGCGTCGGCAAAGGTTCCTGATGCACTCCCCGAGAAGACCATTGCCGGCCTCAAAGCCCGCAGGGCCCGTCTCGCCGCCATCATCAACACGCTCCCTGCGCTGGGCAAGAAGCACTACTATGCAGCCTTGCAGATGGCACTTGACGATCAGCAGGACAGCGTGGCGGTTTCGTGCGTTGACGTGCTCAAACAGCTCGGCACCAGCCGGGAACTCGTCCCTGCGACCGTGGCCAGGAAGAAGCCCTAGGGCCAGGTTTAACCGTAGTCATGCTTCATAGACCGCTAGAAGAGCAATATCCCAGGAAAGGACCCAACTATGAGAACTAAGACAATGCTGATCCTGATCGGTGTCGCGGCCATAGCAGCCACGGTGCAGGCGGGCGAAGAGGTGAATCCACTATCTATCGGTGCGACTGAGCCGACCGCGCCCGCGGTTGCGCTCGATGCAGCCGCCATCTCGAATGCGCTCACCTCGTCCAGCAAACAAGTTCGTTATCATGCAGCCGCCGCACTGGCGAAATACGGCACGAAGATGCCGTACCAGAACTGCGAGATGGTCGTCCCGCTGTTGAGCCAGGCGCTCAGCGAAAGAGGCGCCCGTGTGGCGCTCGTCGCCGCCAAGGACGTACAGATCGTTAATCTCCTCAAGGAAGCCCTCAAGCGGAAGGGCTACATAGTCGACATTGCCACCAGCGAAAGCGGCGCGATCAACGTCGGCCTCAGCGCTCCACTGAAGGACGTCATAATAATCGAGGCCACGATGAAGACCGCCTTCAAGGTATTCTCGCGCGACTACCGCACGGCAGGCCGCGCGAAGGTGCTGATCGCCGGTGAGGGCAACATCGACAGCCTCCGCGGCGGGCTCGGCGGCCGCGTTGCCGGGTTCATCAGCACGCCGGCCGACGCCAACTCGGTCGAAGCCGCCCTAATCGATGTTCTCAAGGGCCTCCCCGCTCCGCCGGCGAAGAGCCTCGCCGCCGAGTTCAACCAGCTCGCCGCCGAACCGCTCGCTAACACATCTCCCGAGCGTTATCCGCTTGCCGACGCTACGCCGGCGCTCATCAACGCGCTTAAACTGCCGGACAGCATCAAGCTGCCCGCGATGAAGGCCATCGCCGGGATCGGTGCCCCCGAGGCGACACCGGCGCTCATCGTGCTTGCCGGCGATAGCACCGCCAGCGTACAGGCACGAATTGCCGCAATCGAGACCATCGACGCCATAGCACGCAAGGCTGGAGCGCTTGACGCCACGGCAAAGGAACTGTTAGACCGCCTGATGCTCGGCTCCAATATCGACATCCGCCGGGCCGCCGCCATAGTGCTCGGCGCCAACGATCCCGTCGATTCGGCACTCGAGCGCCTGCTCGCAAATCCGAAGACCATCGTCGACGAGACTGTCGGCAGATAGATTTCGCCTTGACGGCCACTCCAGTTCGAAGCCGGCATCCCCGAGCCCAACGGGTCTGCACAATGGCACGCGCGGCGGGCTCCGGCGCCGGACGCTGCTCCCTGGCCACCAGGTCCCCTCGAGTCTCGCATGCAGATGAGACCCCAAGCCGCTCGCGACCGCATACTAATCGCACTGTTGACCATAATCTTGCCGGCCTTGCCTTCGTGCATCTGGCGGTGGAAGGAACCCGCGCCCCCGCCAGTGCAGGCCGAGAAGATCGATACGCGGCGCTGGGCAGCGGGTGTACCGCTCGGCGGAATCGGCGCGGGCAAGATCGAACTGCTCACAGACGGCAGCATCGGCAACCTGACGATCAACAACAACCATGCCCGGCCGATCGCCGCACCGCGAGCCTGCTTCGCGGCACTCCGCGTCCGGGCCGGCGAGCGGCAGATCGCCCGCATGCTCCGGCTGCATACCGACAGCGAATACGGAAATGTCGCGAACGCCCCGCGCACGCTCTACAGGGGCGCGTGGCCGCGAGCGCAGATTGATTTTCTAGACCCCGCCCTGCCGGCGGACGTCCAGATCGAGGCGTTCTCGCCGATCATCCCCGGCAATGCCAAGGACAGCTCGCTGCCGGTGACCGTATTCCGCTTCAGGATCACCAATCGTCACGACAGCGAGATCGACGCTACCGTCGTCATGTCGTGGGAGAACGTGCTCGGGATCGGCGCCGGCGCCCCGGCGTGGGACACCGTGGATGGCAACGACCAGCGCGAGCAGCGCATCGCGGGCCTGCGCGGGGTCTCGTTCACAACCGGGCGGCGATACGCCGGCAAGCGGGCCAACGCCGTCGGTGAGTACTTCATCGGCGCTCGCGACGACGGCGCCACGATCACCGTCCGCCGCTCCTGGAATGCCGCCGGGCGGAATATACCCTTCTGGCGGCACCTGACGCAGACGGGCAAGCTCGACCCGTCACCCCTCGACGTTCCCGCCGGCAGCGACGGGCATTACCATCCGGCGGCGGCCATCGCATCACGCGCCAGAATCCCCAAAGGCGAGATGCGCGAGTTCCTGTTCGTCCTGGCATGGTTCACGCCGAGCTTCTTCACCGATCAGGCCACCGACCACGGGCACTACTACACCAACCACTTCGACGGCGCTCCGGCCGTGGCGGCATATACCGCAGAGAACCTCGCCCGGCTTTACAGGCGCACCATCGAATGGCACGGCATCATCCGGGACTCGAACCTGCCGGGATGGTTCCAGAACAGGTTGATCGACGGCGCATCGATTATGTCGAGCACGACGCTCCTGACGAAAGACCGCAAATTCGCGTTCATATCGGACCCGACCGGTGGTGCGCTCGTGGCCGCCCCGCGGGCGGCCGACCGCCCCCGGGCCCTCACTAAGATCTTC
>JAUWKK010000071.1 GCA_030614245.1 Planctomycetota bacterium
AGCAGGAGCCGGAGACCAAAGAGCTGAGGCAGAAGGCCGCGGAGCGCGACGAGTATTACAACAAGTGGCTGCGCGCCCACGCCGACTATGCAAACCTGCAACAGCGCTCGCGCCGCGAGATAGCAGAGTCAACGATGCGAGGCGTGCAGAGTATGGTCGAAGACTTCCTGCCGGTGCTCGACGATTTCGAGCGAGCCCTGCTCGTTGCCGATGCAGGCCACGACTTCGAGCAGTTGATAGATGGTGTTCGGCTCGCTCAACAGGGCATCAACAGCGCACTTGGTAAGCACGGCGTCGAGCCGATCATCGCCAAGGGCCGGAAGTTCGATCCGAACATCCACGAGGCCATCGCCGCGCAGCCGGACCCCGACGCCGCCGACGGCACCGTAAGCGAAGAAATACGCCGAGGATATCGCATAGCCGACCGCGTCATCAGACCGGCACAGGTCGTTGTCGCACGGAATCAGCAACCCCGGGAAAGCGACTCAGAGAAAAGCGAGAAGTGAGAGACTATGCCCACGTATGAATACCGGTGCAAGGATTGCGGGCACACCTTCGAGAAGTTTCAGAGCATTACCGCACGCCGGATCACCAAGTGCCCGGTGTGCACCGGGCGGGTCGAGCGCATGATCGGCTCCGGCTCCGCCGTCATCTTCCGAGGCTCAGGATTCTACCAGACCGACTACCGTTCGAGCGAATATAAGAAGCAGGCCAGCGCCGACAAGGACGCCACGCCGTCCCAGGGAAACGCTTCAAAGACGGACGGCTCAGAGACCAAATCGAAGAACTCGAAGCCGAATGATACAGCCCCGGCCGGCTAACAGAAGAACTCGGATTGAAATGACCGAATTCAAATGCCGCACCTGTGGCAGAAAAGTTATCTGCGAACGCCTCGAAGACGCACCCACGCTGCCTTTCTGCAGCGAGAGGTGCAGGTTGCTCGATCTAGGCAAGTGGTTCGATGGCGAACACGTCATTCCGGGCGAATCGTTGCCAGAGGACGAAGAAGAACCGGAGAACTGACAGCAACCGTTTCTCCCTCGTCAACCACAGAAAGGCAACCACAGATGAACGCTGATAAACGCTGATAGGGAAGAGTCCGCATCTGTGTTACTGGCAGGGGCAGCATGTACTGAACATGCATTGCGAACGGAATGCTGTTCTGATGTCATTCTGAGCGAAGCGAAGAATCTTTGGCATGTGGTGCAGCCTTTCCAGGCTGCAAATGCATGAATTGGCAGGCTAAAAGCCTGCCCCACGTTATGAAAGATGCTTCCCTGCCCGCCTAATGAGGGGCTCAGAGCTCAGCATGACAAGGCTTGGCGTTTCTGCCGGTTACTAAATGGCCCCCCTGCCTTCGGCAGGGATAAACGCTGATCGGGAAGAATCGGTACCTGTGTTAATCTGCGGTTTCATCCCCAGCCGCCGGAACGATCCCGGAGCAAGACCAGATGGACATGCCCTGTGCCGTCATCGCCGGCCGCCCGAACGTCGGCAAGTCGACGCTGTTCAACATGCTCGCCCGCGAGCGCGTCGCTATCGTCGATCCCACCAGCGGTGTCACGCGCGACCGGCTGTCGAGGAACATCCGGCACGAGGATCGCGCATTCGAGCTCGTCGATACCGGCGTAATGACTTCGCTCTCGGAGGACGAACTGGACAACGAAGTCCAGCGTCAGATCGACATCGCCCTCGGCGAGGCCGACATCGTCCTGTTCATCGTCGACGTCAAGGCCGGGCTGCTCCCTTTCGACAGTGAAATCGCCGACAGGCTGCGGCGGCTGGAGAAACCCGCGCTTCTGATTGCCAACAAGTGCGACACGGAGAAGGCCGAACGCAGCGCAACGGATTTCTTCGCGCTCGGGCTTGGCGAGCCGATCGGAGTGTCCGCGCTTCTCGGACGCGGCCGATATGAACTGCTCGACGCCATACTCGAACGCATCCCCCGGTTCGAGCCGCCCGAGAGCCGCGGCGAGTTCGCGATGAAGCTCGCAATCGTCGGCAAGCGCAACGTCGGCAAGTCGACGTTCATCAACTGCCTCGCCCACGAAGACCGCGTCATTGTGAGCGAAACACCCGGCACGACGCGCGACGCGATCGACGTGAGATTCGAGAAGGACGGCAGGCAGTTCGTCGCGATCGACACCGCCGGCGTGCTGAGAAAAGGCAAGGCCGATTCCGTCGGCTTCTACTCCATGGTCCGATCCGAACAGTCCATCCGCCAGGCAGATATCGTGCTGCTGATGCTCGAATCACTTGCCGACGTCTCACGGCTCGACAAGCGCCTTGCTCGCTACGTCACCGACCCCCATAAGCCCTGCATCATCGTAGTCAACAAGTGGGACCTCGCAGAGGGCGTAGTCACCGGCGAGTTCGACGGGTACCTCTCGAAGACCCTGACCGGGCTGAGCTACGCGCCGCTGAGCTTCACCTGTGCGAAGACCGGCCACAACGTCAGCGCGACGATCGACCTGGCGATGAGCCTGTACAAGCAGGCGGGCATCCGCGTGCCGACCGGCCGGCTCAACAAGGCGATCGATGAGATATTCACCCGCCGCCGCCCCAAATCGAGCGGCAAACATTCCCCGAAAATATACTACGGCACGCAGGTCGGCACCCGCCCGCCGCACATCGTCCTGTTCGTCAACGATCCCGCCCAGTTCAGCAACTCCTACCGCCGGTACGTCGAGAACAGCTTCCGCAAGATACTCCCATTCGGAGAGATTCCCATTCGGATACGGTTCGAGATGAGCGGGCCGCAAGCTCAATTCCATGGACGCCCGTAGGGGCGGTTCGCGAACCGCCCCTACACATCAGCCTGGGCGGTAGTATTCGTTATCCGCCCTCGCTTCCTGTTCCATTCGTGCGCTCGGAACGTTCCACTGCGAAACCATATATCAGAAATCTGCTTGCACATGAACCGCCGAACCGCTAAGATGTGTTTTGACGAGAGTTTATTCTCAGCGAGAATCATGCGGACACTTTCCAGTGGCTCAGGGATTACGAGGATGAATATCATGATGAAGAGAAATGCCGTCAGCCGCTGGCTGGCTGTCGCGACGTTACTGCTCTCGACTGCATCTACATTCGCTGCCGATCCGGCGTATTACGTGAAGAAAGGCACGTGGCAGGATACGATGCTGGCGTCGCGCGAGGCGCTAACGAAGCAAGAGACGGCAGAGGCCGAGCGCCGGAAGGCCGCGGGTGATTTACCACCCCAACTCGGCACGATGTATGCCATCGGGCCCTTCTACTACCAGAACGAAAAAGGCTTCAGCCACGCATTCCAGCCCGAGAAGGAGATAAACCTAAGCGCGCGTTACGGCAAGCTGAAATGGAAGAAGCACCCCGAATGGCGTGAACACGCGGTCGTGGGTCTCCCCGGCGGAAGTCACGCCTCAACATACATCTATAGAACGATCACCGTGCCGATGCCAATGACAGTCGATGGCGTATTCGGCGCCGACGACTACGTCAGAGCGTGGCTCAATGGCAAGGAGATCCTCACGAACCACAGGATCAACACGCCGCCCAACAGGGTCAAGCTGCAGCTTGTGAAAGGCGAGAACCGCCTGCTGATTAAAGCAGTGAACCGGACCGGTGGCTATAACTTCGTGCATGGCACATCTCTCAAGCATGACACGACCAACCCGAAGAAGATCGCACGGGATGGGCTGTGGAAGCTGCTCGCACGCGACTTCGCAGACCCCAAGTTGCGCCGGCAGATGAACGTCGAGCGCCGCGACAACATCTGGACGCAGGACTGGCCTGTGGGCGATCTGAAAGCGCTGTCAGATAGATACCTCAACGCGACTCGCGTCGCGTCGGCCAAAGCACAGGCGCAGAAGGTCGCGGGCAAGCTGAACGCAATCCGACCGCTTTACCACAAATCCAGGGCTACCGAGAAGATCATGGCCGATCTCAAGGGCATCAACCGACGGTCGCTGCGGCTGGCCATCAAGGATCTGACCGCCACCTTCGGCCCGAAATACCCCAAGGGCAAGCATTACCTCGCCCGCCTCGATGCACTCGAAAAGAAACTGCCCGAGATCGCCGGACGCATGGCCGCAGGCGACGATGCCGCCACCAGGGATGCCGAGGAAATCGCCGCGATCAGCCGCGAGGCGCTGCTCGACAACCCGCTGCTGGACTTCGACAGGCTGCTCTTCATCCGCCGCAGGGCCAACAGAATGGGACTGCCGCAAAACTGGGAGGGCAACGGGGCCATTGCCAAGACCGGATACGACAACCAGTTGTCTGTCCTTTCGCCCGTCCGCCCCGACGGGCTTGTCTCCACGCTCTACCAGCCGGATGGCGGTAAGTTCGTCGGCGACATGGAGGTCCACTTTAATGGCGAGCGGCTGCTATTCTCGATGCCCGGCAGTCATGGCCGCTGGCAGGTGTTCGAGATAGGCGTCGACGGCAAAGGCTTGCGGCAAGTCTCGCTCGGCGAGCAGAGCGACGTCGACAGTTTCGACGCGTGCTACCTGCCGGACGGCAGGATCATAATCTGCTCGACGGCGTGCTTCCAGGGGATCCCTTGCGTAGGCGGCGGCAGTCCCGTCTCGCTGCTCTACATAATGGACGCCGACGGCAAGAATATTCGGCAATTGACGTTCGCCCAGGATCATAGCTGGTGCCCCACTGTGCTCAACAACGGCCGAGTACTCTACTCTCGTTGGGAATACAGCGACACCCCGCAGTACTTCTCGCGCCTGCTATTTCACATGAATCCCGACGGCACCGCGCAGATGGAGTACTACGGCAGCAACTCTTACTGGCCGAACTCGATCTTCTATGCGCGGCCGGTTCCGGGTCACCCGACGAAGGTGGCTGCGATTATCTCGGGGCATCACGGTGTCCCCCGAATGGGCGAGCTGATTATCTTCGACCCGGCTAAGGGGCGCCACGAGGCGGACGGCGTCGTACAGCGCATCCCCGGATACGGCAAGAAAGTCGAGCCGATCATCCGCGATGCCCTCGTCAATTCAAGCTGGCCGAGGTTCCTCCATCCATACCCGCTCAGCGAGAAGTATTATCTCGTCTCGTGCAGGCTCAATCCGAGGTCACACTGGGGGCTTTACCTGGTTGACGTTTTCGACAATCTACTGCCCCTGAAGGTCGAACCGGGCTACGCGCTGCTCGAGCCGACACCCGTGCGGAGCAGGCCAACGCCGCCTGCCGTCCCCGACAAGGTCGACCTCACCCGCAAGGACGCCATCGTGTATATGGCGGATATCTACAAGGGCGACGGCCTGAAGGACGTGCCTCACGGCACTATCAAGAAGCTGCGCATCTACGAGCCGCATTACGGCTACAACGGCATGGGCGGGCACATCAACATCGGCATCGACGGGCCCTGGGACGTCCACCGGATACTCGGCACCGTGCCCGTGCACACCGACGGCTCCGCGCTGTTCCGCGTGCCGGCCAATATCCCGTTCACCATCCAGCCGCTCGATGCTGAAGGCCGGGCCGTCCAATTGATGCGTAGCTGGATGACCGCAATGCCGGGCGAGACGCTCTCGTGCGTCGGCTGCCACGAGAAACAGAATACGACGCCGCCCCGCCGCAGGACGCTTGCCGCCGGTTATGACGTGGCCGAGATCGAGCCGTGGTACGGGCCGGCCAGGGGATTCGACTTCGTACGCGAAGTACAGCCGGTCCTCAATAAATACTGCGTCGGCTGCCACAACGGCAAGCCGCGCAAGGACGTGCCCAATTTCGCGGACACAAGACGCGGATGGAGGGGCTTCACCCGATCGTACATCGCACTGCATCCCTACGTCCGCCGGCCCGGCCCCGAGAGCGACTATCACCTTCAGATGCCCGCCGAGTACTACGCGAACACCAGCCAGCTCCCCCAGATGCTCAAGAAGGGCCACCACGGCGTCAAGCTCGATGATGAGGCGTGGGATCGCCTTTACACGTGGATCGACCTCAACGTCCCCGATAACGGCACGTGGGCCGAGCATCGGGGCAGGCAAGCCAGGTACCGCAAGCGCCGCTACGAACTCCGCAAGCTTTACGCAAACCTCGATGTCGATCCGGAGGCCATCCCCAAACTGCCGAAGAAGCCCACCAAGTTCATTAAGCCCACGCCGGCGCCGAGGAACGTCGAGGATGTGAAATGTCCCAACTGGCCGTTCGACGCAGCCGAGGCCAAACGCAGGCAGCAGGCAATGGGACAATCCGAACACACTATCGATCTCGGCGGCGTAAAGTTGCAGTTCGTTCTCATCCCGCCGGGCGAGTTCGTCATGGGCGATCGGAACGGTGCCGACGACGAGGCGCCCTTGAGCCGTGTCAAGATAGACAAGCCATTCTGGATGGCCAAGTTCGAGGTCAGCAACGAGCAGTTTGCGCGCTACGACCCGATCCACAACAGCGAGTACATAAGCGTCTTCAACAAGGACCAAAACAGGCGCGGGCTGGCCGCAAATCACCCCTCGCAGCCCGTGATCCGCATCTCGTGGCGTCACGCAATAGCCTTCTGCGACTGGCTGTCGAAGAAGACCGGGCAGAAGTTCACCCTGCCCACCGAGGCCCAGTGGGAGTATGCCTGCCGCGCCGGCACCGCCACGCCGCTGAACTACGGCGATTGCACCACAAATTTCGGCAAGTTCGGCAACATGGCCGACCGGGGGGTCAACCACCTGACGCGGCGTGACTCGCCGAAATGGATTCCCAGTATCGACAACGTCAACGACGGCGCCGTCGTAACCGGGAACGTCGAGCGCTACCGGCCCAACGCCTGGGGGCTGCACAGCATGCACGGCAACGTGGCCGAATGGACGCTCTCGACCTACAGGCCGTATCCCTATCAGGCGAACGACGGCCGGAACAGCATCGGCGGCTCCGGCGAAAAGGTAGTCCGAGGCGGATCGTGGTTTGACAGGCCCAGGCGATGCCGTTCAGCCTATCGACTGAGCTATCCCGCGTGGCAGAGAGTCTTCAACACGGGTTTCCGCGTCGTCTGCGAGTTCAAGCCCGGGAAGGTCGTCGCGACAGAGTAGACATCACAGGGTGGCACGGTCAACCGTCTTCGGTTGGCCCCTCCTGAGGCGGGCAGGCGTGGGTGATCCATGTCCAAGCTGTGCTGGAACGTGCCTTTACAGGCGATAGTTAGAATGGTGAATTATAGATGGACGTGGGTTTCCGCTGGTGCGTTTGCTATTCGCCTGCCGAAAAATCCTGAAGGGGCGGAGCAAAGAAGAACCGTGCCCCTCCAGGGCACAGATATTATGCGAACTGAGTCCTGGGGGCTGAAGCCCCAGCCTGCCCGCCCCATCCATAGGCGGGCGGGTGTGGAGGGGTCTTATCCCGTGGCCGCTACACGGCCGGCTATACAGGCGTATTTCCGGTACGGGTGGTTCGCGAACCGCCCCTACAGATGGTGGGTCATCTCCACCCGCGGCGCCTTCGCTGCGGAGCCGCTGAGAGCCGGGAGGCATATAGGCTGGGGCTTCAGCCCCAGTTGACGAGCGAAACACAACGAGCCGCCCTGGAGGGGCGGAGGAAAGTGGCCATCCAGGGAATAGCCCGCCGACAGGCGGGTATGGATGGGCTGTATTGATGACCTCCTGTTTTCGTCTTCTCGTTCTCTCCGATGCTCACTACGCACCGACAGACGCCGGCCTTGCAGGCACCCCGGCGGAGCGCCGCTGCCGGCTGGGCCGCGAACTGCTCCACCGTGCAATCGACGATGCCAAGCGCCGAGGCGGCTTCGACGCCATAGCGCTCATGGGCGACATGCTCAACGATGGCGACGCCGCCGACGCGGAATCCGGCCTGGCCGACATTCGCAACACCATTCACCCAGCCGCACCGGAAACGCCGCTGCTCGTCGTGCCCGGCAACCACGACGGCGACCCCGATCGCTTCCTCGCGGCGTTCCAGCACGGTCCGGGCATGGTCGAACTCGGCGGCTACCGGTTCGTCACGTTCGCCGACTCATTCGACCAACGCGACAACTGCACCCGCAGCGCCGTCGCACGCCGATCCCTGATGAAATGGGCCGCACAGAGCGACGCCCCGCTAGTCGTCCTTCAACACAATCCCGTCTACCCCAATATCGTGTCCGACTATCCGTACATGCTTACCAACCGCATCGGCGTCATGACCGATTATACCCAGGCGGGCGTGTTCCTCTCGATAAGCGGCCACTATCACGCCGGCCAGCCGCCCGTAGTCCACAACGGCGTCAAATACTTCACCGCACAGTCACTGGCCACGGCACCTTTCCCGTATCCGATCATCACCATCAGCGGGCGCAATGCATCCATCGAGACACGGCACTTGCAGCTCGATCCTGAACCCTGGCTGGTAGACTGCCACGCACACACCGAGTTCGCCTATTGCGGCCGGGACGTTACTGCCGATAGTGTCATCAGCCGCAGCCGGACTTTCGGGCTCGCAGGCGTCGTGCTCGTCGAGCATTCGCCGCAGTTATACTGCTCTGCCGACGATTTCTGGCACGCGCGGCACATCCGCCGCCCGGAGCTCTGGCGGGAACGGACCGAGCATTACAGAATGGGCCAATTCCGCCGCGCGATGCTTCCGCTCCGAGATGATTACGTCCGCATCGGGCTTGAAGTCGAGGTCGACACCGACGGGCGCCTGATCATCCACGATGAAGACCGCGAATGGGCCGACCTCCTCGTTGGGGCAGTCCATTGGCCCCACCAGGACGGCTCCGACTCGGAGGCAGCCGCCTTTCTGCGGACAACCGACGCGATCCTCAGCCAGGGAGTGGACATACTGGCGCACCCGCTGCGGTTCTTCCGCAGATTCAACCAGCCCGTCCCGGACGGGATCGGCACTCAGGTAGCCGACATGCTCGCGGCGACCGGGACCGCAGCCGAGATCAACCTCCACACGAACGACCCCGATCCGCAGTTCCTCGCCGATTGTATTGGCCGAGGCGTGAAGCTCTCGCTCGCATCCGACTGCCACTCCATCCACGAAGCAGGCGCGTTGACAGCCCACCTGGCGCTGCTGCGGCAGCTTGCCGGCGGACGCGACCTCGGGGAGAGCCTCTTCCAGCCGCCACAGATGGCCTGAGCCGCGCGGAGGACGCACATGATCATTAACGTCAGCGGCATATCGCAGGGCACCACGCGCCTGGCGGGGCAGCTTGCTGCTCGCGACCTTCAACTCGACAGCCGTGGTGTAAGGCTGATTTCGCCCGTGAGTATCGACGCGAAAATAGTTAAGATGGGCCTCGACGTCTATGTCGACGCCGCCATCGATGCCGTGATGGAACTTGAGTGCTCAAGATGCCTCGAGCGGTTCACGTGGCAGCTTCGCTCGCGCCTGCAGGCGCTTTACGTGCCGGCAGCCGAGAAAGGTGTGCACTCGACGGCTGACGGCGAGTGCTCCTGCTACCACGAGAACACAATCGACCTGGCCGAGAATATCCGCATCCTGATAGCGTCTGAACTGCCCCGCAAGCCGCTCTGCCGCGACGACTGCCCGGGCCTCTGCCCGCGTTGCGGGAAGCCGCTGAGCGACGGCCCCTGCCTCTGCCCGCCGCCCGAGACCGGTTACAGGCCATTTGACGGCCTCAAACTCGAATGACCACGCCGCTCCCTTCCTGATGCGTGCGAAACTAATTCGCAGGTGGGTTCCAATGGCGCCGCGCATCTCCCATTGTTGATTTTCGCCGCCGAACCGATAGCATGTACCTCGCCCCTTGAAGGAGATGCCGATCTGAGACTCACGCTGGCCTTCTCACCGTGTCCGAACGACACGTTCATGTTTCACGATCTCGCCACCGGCCGGCTGCGCCTGGCGGACTATCGGCTCCGCGTGCATCTGCACGACGTAGAGACGCTCAACAGGCACGCACTCGATGGCACGTACGACATCACGAAGCTCTCGTTTCATGCGTATCTGCTCGTCCGCGACAGCTACCGCCTGCTGAACAGCGGCGCAGCGCTGGGCTTCGGCTGCGGGCCGCTTGTCGTTGGTCGGGTAGGGGCGGGTCGCGCCCCGCCCCGGCGGGCCGGGCGCCTGGCCCTCCCCGGCGCGCGGGCCCCCGCGCCC
>JAUWKK010000400.1 GCA_030614245.1 Planctomycetota bacterium
CGAAGATGATCTTGTTCTCCGGCGAGAAGGGATCGACTTTGGGCGAGACTTCCTTCGCAAAGTAATAGGTGCCCAGCCCCCGGCCGCCCAAGAACTTTTTAGCCGCATCGAGGTCGAGCGGCTCGGTCCTGGCCTCTCCCGCTGTCAGGTTGACTCTCAGCAGTTGTCCCGTATATCCACTCATCGGCGTTCCTCCAAATAAGGGTTCTCGTCTGCCATCGGTATTCTCAGCATATTAAAGCCATAATCGCCGCCCGTTGCAAGCGCTATTCCCGCAAAGGAGAATCGCCGGCCCGGTTGCTGTAACGTGGCGTCGCCCTCAGCCAGCAGAGCCGTCGGATATCTTGTGGCTCAGGGGCTTGAGCGTCGGATAGAGCTCCCTGTATATCTGGAACCATTCGGCGTACTTGGATGACAGCGTCTCGTCCGGCTCGAAAGTCCTGCCCGGCTTGCGGACGCGCTCGCAGGCGTCCCGTTCGTCCCTGTAAAGCCCGATTCCAATGCCGGCGAGGATGGCTGCGCCCAGCGGGGTAGCCTCTTCGACTTCCGGGACTTCGATGGGCCGACCGACCACGTCGGCCTTGTTCTGCATCCAGAACTCGTTCCGCACGGCTCCGCCGACGGCGATGAACTTCTCGAGGCTGCTGCCGAGGCCCGCCTCGACGGCCTTGACGATATCGAGGAACTGGTAGTCCAGCCCCTCGATGATTGCGCGGAGCATATCGCCGCTCGTCGCACGGTTGCTGATACCCACAAAGGCACCCAGGCTGCGCGCATCGACCACCGGACACGACGATGCAGACATGTGCGGCAGGAACATCACACCCCCGGCGCCGGGCGGCGAGGCCGAGGCGGCAGCCATCAGGTAGTCCCAGTCGGCGCCGCCGCCTTCTTCAGCCTGGTGTTGTGCCTCGAAGCCGAATTGCCTGCGGTACCATTCGAGCGCCTCGGAGGCAACCGCTCCGCCCCACGCGGCGTGTCTGCCACGGGCCACGTGCGCCTGCACGGTCACGCCCATCTCGAGCAGTTCAGGATTCAACACAGGCTCGACCGAGGGCGCCATTACGCATTCCCAGGTGCCGGTTATGTCGAAGACAATGCCCTCTTCGAAGGCTCCCACCGGCAGCGCGCCGCAGAGATGGTCGTGGCCGCCGAGGATCACCGGAGTGCCGGCGGGCAGGCCCGTCGCATCGGCCGCATCGGCGTTCACTTCACCCAGCGGGGTCGCGCTCGGCTGCACTTCGGGCATCAGATGCCGATCGATGCCGGACGCCTTCAGCAGTTCGTCCGACCAGTCGAGCTTGCGCTGATCGAAGAGCATCGTGCATGATGCCATCGAGTAATCGGTCACCTGGCGCCCGCAGAGCATGTAGTTGAGGAAATCCTCGATGAGCAGCCACTTGTCCGTCCGCTTGAGTATCTCCGGCTCGTGCTGGGCCATCCACAGGATGCGCAGGGCCGAGTTGATCGGCCAGACGGGATTGCCGCCGATCGAGAAGGTCTTGTCGGCTCCGATGTTCTCGAGCCACCACTCGTGCTGCGGGCCGGTTCGCGGGTCGTGCCAGCTTATGAAGGGATACAGCCATTTCCCATTCTCGTCGACCGGCACGCCGTCCATGCCCATCCCCGTGACGGCCACGGCCGAGATATCGCCGGGATCATCCAGTTGCGAGACGGCGTCCTCGATCGCCGCAGCAGTGCCGCTCCACACCTGCTCCGGCTGCCAGACAGTCCATTCCGGATGCTGAGCGCTGGGATTGAACCGCTCGATCGGCCGCCTGCCGATAGCGACGGCATTGCCTTCGACGTCGTAGATCACAGCCTTCAGGCTCGTCGAGCCCAAGTCGATGCCCATCAGATAGTCCATCAGTTTCTAATCCTTTCAGCTATGTGTGCGTAAGTTGCTACCAGTGCTGGGGTTGTAGCATTTAGCATGTTTCAGCAGAAACTCAGTCGAGTTCTTTCTGCGAATGTGTCGCCCTTTTCCACAGCCTCGTGCAGGCTCTCGTACTTCTCCGTCACGACGTAGACAGTGACGATGCTCCCGACAGCGACAAGCACCATAAGCGCAGCGATAACGGCCAGCGCAATGCTGATGCGCGTGATCCATCGGGAGCGGGAGGATTCTGTGCTGGCACATTCGTTCGTCACTTCATTGTATCCTACCGCGTGTCCATGGACTGAGTCAAGCCACAAATTCTGCGTACAGAGCCAGAGTCTACAGCAATCTATGAGCTCTTGTGGCTTCAGAGCTTGCCAGTGTCTCAACCGGCCTTTCTCACTGTGTCTTGAGCGGTTTCAGAAATGGATTGGGATGGCAGCTTCTCCAACGGCTTTTCTCAGCATGTTCTCGCTGATATTGCTTCAACTTCTCAGCGAGTTCAGCGAGTGCTTGCTGCATAGCCTCAGCAGAGCGGATAGACTCTCTGGACAATATCTCCGCCGTTGAAAAGCTGTCATATCGGAACCGATTTGGCACCCACAGGGCACCGGAATCGCGGCTCAGGCTCACCCGCGTCAATCCACGCGAACAATCCCGACTTTCTTCATTATGACAGGTTTGATTGGGCGGCTGGCTGCCGTAGCAACGTTGCTGATGTCTTCGACTACGTCCATTCCTTCAACGACTTCGCCGAAGACGCTGTGCTTGCCGTCGAGACGCGGCGTCGGGACGGTTGTGATA
>JAUWKK010000167.1 GCA_030614245.1 Planctomycetota bacterium
ATGAAAACAGCATTCTGCTCGCAGAGCATGTTCAGTATATGACGCTCCTGTCAGTACCTGTTTAGTGCTGACGGGAATCAACATCCGGCCCTCCTCAGGGGCTACGTACGCACGGCACTGATGAGCTTGAAAAGCGGCAGGAAACAGCACAGCAGGATGAATCCCACCAGTAAACCCGCCACGGCGATCATCACGGGCTCGATTACCGTGAGCGCCGACTTGACGCTCTGCATCACCTCACGATCGTAGAACTCGTTGACGCGGTCGAGCGTCGTATCGAGCGATCCGGTCTTCTCGCCGAGCGCGATCATCTTTGAGACAAGCGGCTGAAACTGGGACGTCTCTCTGAGCGCTTTGGAGATGTTGTGACCTTCTTTGACGCCGTCTCGGGCCTGTCTGACGGCGCGCATCATCGCAACGTTGCCCACCGTCGCCCCGGCGATCGACATTGCATCGATGATACTCACGCCCGCCTTGTGCAACGCGGAGAGCGTGTATGTGAACCTTGCAGCGCATATCTTTCGCATCAGCGAGCCCAGCAGAGGCAGCCGCAACTTCATGCTGTCGATGTGGTAGCGCCCCTCACGTGTTCGCGAATACATCACCACACCGGCAGCCACAAGAAGCGCTCCGATGCCGAGATAGAGGGCGTAAGTGCGCAGGAAGTCGGATGTGCTGACCAGCACCTGCGTGGGGAGCGGCAGGGATTCGCTCGTTCGCGCAAAGAGGTTCGTCATCCTCGGCACGAGGAACGTGACCATGAGGATCACCAGCCCGCCCACGGCCGTCATCAGCAATCCAGGATAAATCGTCGCCTGCAACATGGCCGATCTCGTGCCGTTCCACCATTGCAGGTAATCGCCGCAACGCCCGAGCGCAACGTCGACGCGGCCTGTTGCTTCGCCGGACTTGACGAGGCTGACGAGGATACTGGGAAAGGTTCGCGGATGCTGAGCGAGAGCATCGGAGATCGACCCGCCCTGGCGGATATCGTCGATGAGCTTCTGCAGCAATGCCTGGAGCCTCGGGCTGTTGGATTCATCGGAGAGTGATTCCAGCCCTTCGATGATGGACACCCCGGACGCCATGATTGTTTGCACCTGGTAGCAGAAGGCCACCAGATCGTTGCGGGACAGAGCGCGTCCGGAGCCGTTGCCGAGCTTCCACTGCGACGTCTCTTTCGCAGTGGTGAGGAAGACGTCCTTCTCACGAAGTGCCTGGGCGAGCTGATCTTCGTCGGCAGCCGTCACCGAGCCCGTGACGATCTCTCCCGAACGGCTGCGGGCTTTGTATTGATATGCGGGCACGGGTAGGCCCCCTGCGATGTGGGGCAGTTATCAGCAAGTAGTTATCAGTAACCAGTGAAGAATTTAGTGAGCAGTTATCAGTACATAGTCAAGACCACTGGCCACTGATCACTGGATACTGAATACTGGTCACTGGCTGAGGCCGCGCCCCGGCACTAGTTTATCAGAATTCCGATGTCGTCGCCCTTCAGCGTCTTGTCGTTCTTCCGGGTATCGAACTTGCCATTGGGGCCTGCTGATATGACCCATAAGTATGGGATACCGATGGCCTTGCTGCCTTCTGCTTCAATGATATAGCGATGCCCCCACGGGTCGGCATGGAAACTCGACATATACGGCCCCTTCCAGCCGGCGGCGGCGGGATTGTTGTTGAGCAGCGGTTTCTTGACGTGCTCGGCATTGCCAGAATCGAACTTGCTCTCACCGGTGGCTGCTGCACCTTCGGTATAGAACATTTTCTTGTTGGTGGGCCATACGCCGGTGTCTTTCTTGTAGAGAGCGAGCGCGATGCCGAGTCCCTTGCAGTCGCCGAGCGCACGTGTGAGTTGGGCGTCATCCACCTGGTTGAACGCAATCGGCACGAGGATACCGGCGAGCAGCGCGATTATGGCCACAACAATGACCATCTCGATCAGAGTAAATCCCGGGTCTGTTGCTTTCATCAGCAGCTCCTCCTTGCATTTTCATGATGTGTCTTCATGGGAAGTCTCCAGTCGGCCAATACTGACAGTATCGTCATATGTGGCCGGCAGGACAGTGCAAAAAGCTCGGCTCCGTTGTCATTTCATCCTTCCGTGTCATGCTGAGCCTGAGCCCCTCCTGAGGCGGGCCATGCCGTAGGCAGACAGGCAGGGAAGCATCTTTCACCACTTGCGGGTCGTTATGCTAAAGATTCTTCGTCAAACTCAGAATGACAGATCGCATCCTCGTTCAGTGCCCAGTATTCAGTGCTGCGGCTGTGGAGTTGTTCTTCGCTGCGAAGCCGCTGAGAGCCGGGAGGCATGCAGGCTGGGGCTTCAGCCCCAGTTGAGGAGCGAAACAAAAGGAGCCGCCCTGAAGGGGCGGAGGAAAAAAGAGCCGTGCCCCTTCAGGGCACAGATATTATGCGAACTGATTCCTGGGGCTGAAGCCCCAGGCTTTATCCCGTGGCCGCTATGCGGCCAATTCAGTGGTCAAGGAATAATGGGGGTATCCGCCAGATGTTTCCTCGTTCAGTATCATCGTTCTTGACTGCTTACTGCTCACTGGTAACTGGTTACTGATAACTGGTTACTGGTTACTGATAACTGGTTACTGGTTACTGATAACTGGTTACTGATAACTGGTTACTGATAACTGGAGCCTCGGCGGTCACACGCAGGACTTCCGACATGGTAGTGGCCCCTTCTATGACCTTCCTGCGGCCATCCATGGCCATATCGGGGAAGCCCTGGCCGGTTGCAGCGGCGGCAAGCTCGTGCTCGGACGCCTTCGCCAGGATCAACTCGCGCAGCCGGTTCGTCGGCACGAACAGCTCGGAGATCACCGATCGGCCTCGGAATCCCGTATTGTGGCAAAGCCCGCAGCCCGCTCCCATGCGAAGTGTGCCGGGATCCGACTCAAGCTCCAGCCACGACAGCTCTTCGGCGGTGGGTTCATGATGCTCGGCACAGTGCCCGCAGATGCATCTGACAAGCCGCTGAGCCAGCACGGCCGCCACTGAGGACGAGACCAGGAACGGCTCGATGCCCATATCAATCAACCTCGGCACGGCGCCGGCCGCTGTGTTCGTATGCAGCGTTGTCAGCACCAGGGGCCCCGTAAGCGCAGCGCTCACGGCGATCCGGGCCGTCTCCTCATCCCGTATTTCGCCTACCATGACGACGTCGGGGTCTTGCCGCAGGATCGCGCGCAGCCCCGAGGCAAAAGTCAGGCCGATCTTCGGATTGATCTGCGACTGCCGGATCATTGGGATCATGTACTCGATGGGGTCTTCCAGCGTGATGACGTTCCTTTCCAGTGAATTAATCGCCCCCAGCGCAGAGTAAAGCGTCGTCGTCTTCCCCGAGGCCGTCGGGCCGGTAACGAGCAGCATTCCATGCGGCCGGGCCGCCAACTGTTGAAGCGCCGCGACAACGCCTTCGGCAAATCCCAGTGCCGAAAGGTCGAGCATCAGGCTGTTCCGATCCAGGAGCCTCAGCACGATGTTCTCGCCATGCGCCGTGGGGAAAGTGGATACGCGAATATCGCAGTCGGCCCCATTCTGTTCGAATTTCATCCGGCCGTCTTGGGGGATCCGGCGCTCCGATATATCCAGCGATGCGAGAATCTTTATCCTCGCCGTAATGGCTTCCTGCAGTTCCTTGGGTGGAGCAGGCCCCTGGTGCAGCACGCCGTCGATGCGGTATCGCGTGCGGATGAGCCGTTCCTCCGGTTCGATGTGGAGATCAGTCGCCCGCTCCGAGATGCCGCGTTCGATCAGGCGATTCACCAGTTCGATCACCGGCGGGTCCGCTGCGATATCTTCCTCGGTGCAGTCGCGGAGCCTGTCGTTGATGTGCTCCCTGGCGCGGACTATGGCGGCTTCGATGCTCATATCGAGCGCCGCCGCTGCTCCATAGGAGCGGTTGATCGCGGCTGCCACCTCCGTCTCGGAGGCCGTCGTCACGTCGACAATGCAGCCGGACGCCTCCTGTAATGCGTCGATCGCGATGATGTCGTAGGGATTCGCCATCGCGATGGTAAGCACGTCGTCGACGAGGCCGGTGGGGATCAGAACGTACCGGCGGGCAAGTTGCTCAGGAACGAGACGCAGCACCGAAGGATTGACGTCGATGTTCCTCAAGTCCGTCCTCGGCACGCTCATATCGTCCGCTAGCGTAGTCGAGAGGTCGTGTTCGGAGACGAAGCCGAGATCCTGTAGAATCTTCCCCAGCAGGTCGCCGGTCCGGCGCTGTTCCTGCAACGCAATCTCGAGTTGCTGTGCGCCGATCAATCCGGCGCTGATCAGGCGCTCACCCAATGTCAGGCGCTGGCCGGCTACTGCCATGAATGCCTCATTTCAGTGGCCAGTAATCAGTGGCCGGTAATCAGTGGCCGGTGGTGGCTGGTAGCCCCGTAAGGGGCGAAGTAGAACAGCCCACGGCAACATGGCCCTAGGGCCAGGTGGGTCCAGAGCGGAAAATTGCAAGAGCCCTGAAAGGGCGTAGTAAGACAGCCCGCAACTCCGCTCATCACAAGCGGCACCTCAGTATGTTAGTGCTGCAAACTTTACTTGACACTAGATGCCGGTATCTGCTATAAGAGTAAGCAGACGTTATTTCAGAGTTCAGTATTCAGACGCCAGTATCATCATTCTTCACTGCTTACTGCTTACTGCTTACTGCTTACTGCTTACTGATAACTGGCTCTTGCAGGGCCTCCATAACTTTCGGCATCACAGGGATGCAATGCACAGGAAAAAGCTGTCTCAGGTGAAGCCGGGTATGATTCTGGCTCAGCCGGTGCTGGTTGATGGCGTGGTTTTGTGCAACGAAGGAACCGAGTTGACCGTCAAGGTGATCGAACGGCTCACCCGGCGGGAAGTGCCATCGGTTGCCGTTGAAATGGAGGAATCGCTGAGCCCCGCCGAACTCGGCGCTCGTTATGCCGAGGCGAAAGCAGCCATAGAGCACCGTTTCAGGCGACTCACGGCTGACCCGTTCATGATGGAAATCAAGGATGTCTTCGCACGACAACTCATTCCGCCTTCCGAAGAAGAATCGGATGATGTCCCGGCCGATGATTCGACCGACAGGTGTATAGATGGCAAATGCAGGCAGGCCCTCCGTAGGCGGGCAGGCGTGCGCCGTAACAGATATACGCAAGGAATGCAAGAATGACACCCACGCCAGCAGGCGACCGGCGCGATATGCTCCGGCGGCAGATACAGCGGCTTACAAACCTCCCTTCGCTGCCGCTCGTCGTGCAGAGGGTGCTGCAGATGGTCGACAGCACCTCGGTGACGGGAAAGGAACTGGCCGCCGAGATCGAGCAGGATGCCGCACTTACCGCGCGCGTGCTCAAGCTCGTCAATTCCGCCTTCTATGCATCCTCCGGCGTCGTTTCCACTGTCTCGCACGCGCTCGTCCTGCTGGGCTTCGAGGTAGTCAAGGGCGTCGTCCTCAGCGCCAGCATCTTCGACATAATGAACAGCAGCATGATGGGGCTGTGGGAGCACAGCCTCGGCTGCGGCATCGGCGCGCGGCTCGTCGCCGACCAGACCGGCGCCTGCGAGCCGGAAGAAGCGTCCGTTTCGGGACTGCTTCATGACATCGGTAAACTGGCGTTCATCTGCGAAGTGCCGAAGTCATACAACAGGCTCATCGAGGCCATACGCGTCAGCAATCACTTCCTGCTCGAAGTCGAGGTCGAGGTGCTCGGCACCGATCACGCGGAAGCCGGCGAGTGGCTCGCGAAACGATGGAACCTGCCCGATACACTCATCAGGCCCATCCGGTGGCACCACGACCCCAAGGCTTCCGAAGATGATGCCGTTCGAGCCGCCATAGTCAATGTTGCGGATGTTCTCATCAAGTCGCACGGCTACGGCTTCAGCGGCGACGAAAAAGTCAATCCTATCGACCCATTCGCCCGTGAATGCCTGCAGCTGACCATCGACGACATCGAAAAAGTCGTCGAGAAGCTGACCGGCGAGATCAAGAAAGTGCAGATGGCGGAAGCCTGAGCGGCCGCTGCCCGACGAACACGGCCAACGCAAGGCCGTTGACCGTGCCACCCGCGACCAGAGACTTCAGGCCACAGACTTCAGGCAGAAGGAGGGAAGAGGATCCCTGCAGCCTGCAGCCTTCTCGTGGCTGGCAGGCCCAAGGAGGGGTTGGAAGTCAGCGAGACGGGCAGGCACGTTCAAGCAGAGCTTGGACGTGGGGCAGATGAGTTCAGCGCGCGATTCACCCCTGGCATGTTCCAAACGAAAAAAATCCTTGCACATACCGGCAAAGATCGTAGAATCACTTGTCGCAATGACAGAGTTGACATTGCGTGGTTACTAACAGGAGCAGCAGATACTGAACATGCTCTGCGAGCGGAATGCTGTTTTCATGTCATTCTGCCTGGCCGCCTGTGGAGGGAGCGAAGCTAAGAATCTTTGGCATGTGGTGCCGCCGTTCCAGGCTGCAAATGCATGAATTTGCAGGCTGAAAGCCGGCCCCCCGGTTGGGCCGGCCCCTGGCCGCGAACGTGTCCGTTAAGGTGTACACGCCCGGCGG
>JAUWKK010000162.1 GCA_030614245.1 Planctomycetota bacterium
ATGCTCGTCGAGCACCTGGAAGTGCAGCGTCCTGCCCGGCGGCACCTCGAAGTTCACCGAACCGTCGGCCTCGACCGGGACCGTGCCGAGTATCCGCCTGACACCGTCCGTCTGCACGAGCGACGTCCTGGGGCCGGACCAGCCGCTGTCGCGCCGCCACAGGCGGTAGGTGCGCGAGTCCATCTCCTGGACCCGCAGATACTTGACGCTTCCGCGCGGAAGATCGGGCACGTTCTCGTAAACATTGGGGCTGTAGAGCACGCCCATCTTCAACGGCTTGCGGTCTTTCCCGGTGCCGGGCCACGCGACGAGGTCGCTGTGGGTCGGCGGCCGCTTGCGCGGCTTGACGGGCATGGCGTGCCAGACGTTGTGGGCGCCTTCGTAGATCAGTTCGCGGTTGCCGTGCACGTCCATCAGCATAAGCCTGAACTTGCCGCCCCTGCCGCCGATGCGGGCCGAGACGAGGAAGTCCTTCTCAGAAAGCGGATGCGGCGTCTTGTAGGCCGAGTACCTGCCCGAGCGATGGTATTTCGGCGATTCGATGGGATCAGATGGCGGGCGGCCGCATTCGGGCCATGCGACCTCGGCGGTCACCTTTGTGAGCCCGTGCGGGAAGTTGCGGCCCTTGCTCGTATCGAGAATGCCGATCGAGCCTGCGAACCAGTCGTGGTGCGCGAGGCCCGTGAACATCACGCGGTCGCTGCCGGGGATGGGCCTCGCCTCGGAGAGATGATCGGGCCAGACGCTCTGGTTGCCCCAGAATGTCGCCACGTTCGTGCCGTCCTGGTTGGTCGTCCACAGACTCTGGATGCGCCAGAGCGCCTTGTCGTGATATTCCCATCGCGAGTAGATCACACGGCCGTCGTTCAGCAGCGCCGGCAGCCAGTCCGGCTCGTTGTTCCGGCTGATGACATACATATTCGAGCCGTCGGCGTCGCAGCGGGCGAGCACGTATGAATACGTGTAAGGCATGCAGCGGACATAGGTATGACACCGGGTCGTGCAGAGCATAATGTGGCCGTCGGGCAGATAGATCGGGTCGATGTCGTCGTAATCGCCGAAGGTAAGCTGCCGCAGCTTGGAGCCGTCAATGTTCATCTCGAAGATGTGAAAGCTCTTCTCCTCCCACCGCCGGAGGCAGAATAGCACCTTCTTCGCGTCGAACGAGAGATCGAATCGCCAGAAGCTGCCGGGCTTCTCGGGTGCGAGCTTTTGTATCTTTCCGCCAGGGGAGAGCCCGTCGAGCAGCAGGAGTCGCCCGCCGGGCACGGCCATCATGCCGTTGCGATGCCGCGCCTGGTGCGGCCATTCCCTGCCTTTCGGGTAAGGATTGTCGATGAATGCCACTCTCGTGAAATCGACGACCGGGTTCTTGAACATTATCCTGCGTTTCACGCGTCTGACGGCTATGTAGAACTCGGTATCCTTGCCCTTAAGCGCGCCGTATCGGGCGGCAATCTCATCGAGTTCCTTCAGTTCGCGCGAGAGGTCGGGCGCTCCAGGCCCGGTGGCGATGCGCTCGGCGAGTTCGCGCGCCCACTTGATCTCCTGCATTGCGCGGGCCGCCGTGGGGCGGTTGTCCGCCTGGAACAGCCAGTCCCTCACCAGGAGCTTGTCGGCCTCGTCGGGGGTGAGAGTGCGAGTTTCAGGCTCGACTGCCATCACTTCGGGGGCGGGCGAGTGAGGTATTGCGACCCGGACGAGCCTTTTCGGGAAGCCCTTGTAGCTCTTCCATCTTGCGAACGGGACGCCGTCCGGCGTCTGAAGCTGCGACTGTGACGGCCACGTGCCGGAGTATCCCGCCGCAGGCTTCTTCAACCCGGCCATCACGACGCACTGCTTCGTCGGCGGGTCAACCGTGAGCAACCCGCTCGTGCGTGCGTCGAGGAAACTGTAATCTGCTTGATGTGTGTGCGCTGCCTCGAGATTGGCATACGCCGAGAGGCGAACGTCGGTCAGCGGTTTCTTGCCGATGTTGGTCAGAATGAATTCGACACCGGCGGCGGCCCCCTTGCCCATTGCGGCGCGGATGCGAATACGAAGCCGGCCATCAGCGGTTTCCATCAAGCCGACGGCCTGCGCCCGCCCGGCGACGCCCATCGGCCTGATGATGCGGAGGTTCTCGGTGCTGTTACTGTCCGATATAGAAGTGCCTGCACGTCGTGCGGCATCGTCACTGTAATGGACGTAGTAACCGAATCGGCTGAGCTGTCCGCCTTTCGGAGATTTCAGGCTCTGCCGCCGCATTCCCTCCCAGAAGAATCTGCCCGGCGCCGCGAGCGCGAAGTCGGTCGTGTCATTCGCGATCCAGGCGACGGGAGCGGCCTTGCCGGCATCGGATGGCGGCTCGGAAAGTTCAGCGAACTCGGAGCGCACGCTTTCCAGGTGCTTCGCGAGCTTGGCATACGAATTGGCGAATGCGAAGAGCACGACCTCGCGGGCGGATTTGCCGGGTTCCAACGTGCCGAGGTGCCACGTGAGCACGCCATCGGTGTTGCCGGACGATTCGATTCCCGCCGCCATACACGAAACGCTCATGCCGAAAGCGAGCATAACTGAAAGACAAAGACGAGAAGACAATCTCATAGTGCTACTTCCTTTCACAGGCGCCGTGGTGCCCGGCGATGATTGCCGAACGGAGGGCTGGCTGCCTCGCCGCCGATGAAGCATTCGCCCGTGGAGCCCCAGTATCGGTTTGCGACCGAGGCGATACGCCATGCTGCCGAGATGGCACCAGACAGTCATCCTGTGGCCGATCTCGACGTTCAGAGCGGCGTATCAGCAGACTCACCGGCCAGTTACTGTGCAACTGCTTTCAATTGCTGTTCAAGGGCTTTCCATTGCTGTTCAAAGGCTTTCAATTCGCGTGCAATCGCGCCGCGGTCCACCTCGCTCGCCTGCCGAATCGCACTGAGACTGAAATCAGCCCACTTAAGCTTCTTGCTCCAGGCCGCACGACTGATCTTGAATCTCTCATCAAACGGCATGGGTAGCAATAACATCGCGACTTCGTCAAAGCGAATTCCAATGATACTGTTAAGGACGTCTTCCAGCCGCTCGCTTTTTCTCACAACCGCGTTGACAATCGTCTGAGAATCCTTCACGCTGATTTTGCGTTCGACGATGCTGAAAGCCAAAAGCCATTGTTCGTCCTCCTGGAGGCGGAGTATTTGGCCTGCATGCCCAACCCGAATGTTGCCTTCGTCAACCTGCCACCGAATGCCTTCCGGCAGAAGAAATACTCTGTGCAGTTGGCGCAGACGGTCCTCGGACATCGAGACTTCCTTCGCAATGCGCTTGTAACTTGGATGTCTCCCATACAGGACGTCAACTGCCTGCCCCAGTTCCGATGGCTTCTTAACGCCCGGCTGGTCCAAGAAACCTGTGGCTGTTTCGTAATCCATCAGATCACACGCTCCGCAGTGTCTCTGCGATCATGTGGGCAATAATTGTAGCCTCGTCAGTTAGGCCTCGTTCGTTTCCCCACTCAATCAATTTGCCATGCAAAGCTTGGGGGATAGCAACTTCCACGGTTCCGCTTTCTGTCGTAGAACTCTGGTGTACTGCCTTCTGCAGGTCGTCAATGGAGGCTGCTGGGCCCAGTTGTTTGAGCGCCTTCCTCGCCCGCTTACTGTCATCTGTGCCGAGCGTCATGATCCAGTCGGCTCGTTCCTTCATGATCTCGCGCGAGCGCTCAGGGGCTACCGGATAATGACTGAATTTAGCAATTGCTATGGCATCCTGAACCTTGAGGCTTGCGTCATCCATCCTCTTAGCAACCTCTTCGGGTAGAGCCACCAACGGATCATAATTCATGACGCTCTGGGGGCTCATTCCGAAGAAATTCGCTACAATATCCCGGCTTTCTGCTAGTGACTTGCCTTCTTTCGTATACCTCAGCACCATTCTGTGGACCCAGTAGGCTTTGTCGCTCTTCGTAAGATTGCTTCTGCCCTCGTTTTCAGCCCAAGATTGCCGAATGGCAGCATCGTCGTCGATCTCTTGCTCGACGGCAGGGATCGTTTCGTGTCCCAGCTCCAAACAGGCCTTCAGCCTGCACTGCCCTATAACAACCTCATACTGGAATTGGGAGGAGCTGTCAGGATGCGGCCGGACAATGATTGGACAAGTCCTCCAAAAACCATGCTGTTCTATCGAGGCCTTCACCTTCTCCACGCTCTCTTCGATTTGACTCTTCCGCACGTTGACCGTGCTGTCTGGATCGATACTGGCCGTCTGAATGTCCAAAACTTCGTCCATCTTCATTCTCCTCAATTTCGCTGCGGAGATACCGCCGCACCTGAACAATGACGGATAGGGCTCGAGCGCTCGCATCGACTGCCCCCACATTGATCCATTGTATTCCCGATCCGGCCCTTCTGCAACAACTTTTTTTTCACGGATGATGGGAAGTTCCCAGATATCGTTGACCCCTCGTAAGGAGCTCGCGGTGTTTGGCGAAAGTGCGGAAGACCTGCCGACCATCATTCTGCTGAAGCGTCGAGCGCTGCCCTGGCGGCGGCTGTTACGCGCGGGATCAGGTCGTCGAGCGGCTCGGAGGTCGATATGCCGGCCGCGAGGCGATGGCCTCCGCCGCCGAACCGCCCGGCGAGCTCGGCCACGTCGACCCTGTATTTCGATCTCAGGCTCACCTTGCTGCTGCCGTCGGCCAACTCGCAGAAGAAGATGATCAGTTCGGTGTCCTCGATGGTCCTGACGAGGTCGATGAAGCCTTCGCAGTCCTCGTTGTCGGCTCCGGTGGCGGCGGAGTCTTCGGACTTCAGGACGAACCAGGCGATTCGCCCGTCGGCTTCCGAATGGAGCGATGCGAGCGCGCGTGCCAGCAGGCGGATGCCTTGCCAGCGATTGCGTTCGTATATCTGCCTGTACATCTTGCTGACGTCGAGGCCGGTTTCGGCGAGTTCGGCGCATTCCACGAGCGTTTCGGGGCTTGTATTGGGGAAGCGGAACCAGCCGCAGTCGGTGGCGATGGCAACGTAGAGCGGCTCGGCTATGTCGCGGGTCATCCTGCCGCCGAGGTGCCGCAGGGCTTCGGCGATCAGCGAGCCGGTGGCCGGAGCTTCGGGGACGATGATGTCGATGTCGGCGAAGCCGTTGTTGGACTGATGATGGTCGATGCAGATCGTTTGCGCGTTGAGTTTTGCCATCACCGCTCCGAGCCTGCCGACCCGCTGCCAGCCCGAGACGTCGAGAACGAATAGCACATCTGCCGCTTGCAGGATCGGGTCGTCACGTCCCGGCTCGTATACGTGAGTTTCGCCGGCGGGATCGAGGAAATCGTAGACGCGCGGCACAGGATCATTCGCGATCACGGTCGCATCGCATCCAAGCTGCCGCAGCAGGCGTGCGAGCGCGAGCTCCGAGCCGACCGCGTCGCCGTCGGGCCTGACGTGTGCCGTCACAATGCACGCCGGGCGGCTTTCGAGAAGCTCGCGGACGCGATCCCATCGATCGGAGAATCTCTGGTGGGGCATTGTTTAGCTCTACAGTCCAACCTTGTTCATGCTCTCGCGGACGTGTTCGGCGGAAACGGCAAGTGCGGCGCTTTCTTCGTCGGTGAGGTCGAGTTCTATCACGTCTTCAACGCCTTTGCGGCCAAGCCTTACCGGGACTCCGACGAACACATCTTTGATGCCGTATTCGCCCTGGAGCAGTGTGCAAACGGGCAGAATCTGCTTTTGATCTCTGAGGATACTGGCCGCCATCGCGGCGGCCGACGCCGCCGGTGCGTAGTATGCGCTGGCCGTCTTGAGCAGCCGGCCGATCTCGGCTCCGCCGCTGCGGGTGCGTTCGACGAGTTGCTCGATGCGTTCGGCCGGCAGCAGTTGCGGCAGTGCTATTCCGCCGACGGTGCAGTAGCGTGGCAGCGGTACCATCGAGTCGCCGTGCCCACCGAGCACCATGGCGCTGACTTCCTTGACGGAGCAGCCGAGTTCCATCGCGATGAAGCAGCGCAGGCGCGCCGAATCGAGGACGCCCGCCATTCCCATCACGCGCTCCCTAGCGAAGCCCGTCTCATGGTGTGCCACGGCTGTCATCACGTCGAGCGGATTGGTGACCATTATGATGATGGCATCGGGAGCGTTGTCGCGTACGGCCCTCGATAGCTCTGCGATGATGCCGGCATTTTTCGCCAGCAGGTCATCGCGGCTCATTCCGGGCTTGCGCGCGAGCCCGGCTGTGATTATGACGACGTCGGCGCCTTCCACGTCGGCGACGTCGTTGCTCCCGGTGACGATTGCATCGCAGCCGAGTATTGGTGCCGACTGCATCATATCGAGCGCCTTACCCTGCGGCAGACCCTCGATGAGGTCGATCAGGGTCACGTCTGCAAGTTCAGTTTCGAGAATGCGTTGTGCCGTGGTGGCGCCTACGTGCCCGGCGCCTATGACGGCGACTTTCGGTCGCATGCAAGCCTTCCTCCCGGGAAAGGAGCCGCAGTAAGTAAGCGGGGCCGAGGCCCCGGCGGTCATGGGCGGGCCTCGAGCTTTTCGATGATCGCCCGGCCCATCTCTCTCGTGCCGACGGCCGTGGGGTCGTCCCTGTGCGGCTTGAGGTCGTAGGTAACGCTCTTGCCTTCTCTGATTACGGCGGCGACTGCGCCGTCGAGGCGTTCTGCGGCGTCTGTTTCGCCGATATGGCGGAGCATCATCACCCCCGATAGTATCAGGGCGGTGGGGTTGACCTTGTTG
>JAUWKK010000023.1 GCA_030614245.1 Planctomycetota bacterium
CAACGAAGAGACCCCCGAGCAGAAACGCCGGGGGTTTTTTCGTGGGGACTCGACGGACGTCGGCCACTTTGGAGGCACGCTATCCGCCTGCCTCAGGCAGGGGCGGGCCATGCCATAGGCAGGCAGGCAGAATGACGACAACCGCCGAGCCTCAGGTTGTTGATGCCGAGACATTTGGCCATTGAGCGGCACTGGAATATGGCGTTGTAGTATCAGGCGCTATTCGGCCGTGCGGGGTTTCAGGGGAAAGTCTCGCACCATGTGAAAAGGCGGGTGCGAAGCCCGCCTTTCCGCAGGGGCTGATATTATTGGCTTGCAGGTTCTATGCTATCTTCCGCCTGGGCCGCCCCGCCGTTTGCCACCGAGTCGTTCGCCGCCGAGGTCATTGGCCGGCAGGGCCCCTGTTACGGCGCATGCCCCGACCTTGCCGGCCGCCGACGCCATCATCATACGGACGGTACAGGAACTCCAGCCGCTCCTGAAGCTCGATTCGCTCCGAGGCGCTCAGCTTTCTGAATTCCGTCTGGCTCGGAAAGAACAGGTCTGTCATCTTCGTCGCCTCGTCATAGGGCAGAAGTTTAACGATGCGTTCGAGAGCCTCGACAGCCTTATCCGGCTGCTCGTGAGTTCCCCAGGCCTTCGCGATGATGTGAAGCAGTTTCAACTTCTCGACCTTGTCCTGCGTAGCCGAGAGGATTTCTTCGAGGATAGCCACGCCCTTCTCGTATTCGCCCATCTCGTCGGCGAGGCTGACGATTTCATTCCAGGCCCTCAGTGCCAGCGGGCCTTCAACCTTCCTGTATTCGGCGATAGCCTTATCGGTATCACCCAGATGCCGCCTGTAGATGGTAGCGATATTGAAATGGGCGCTCGCCTGCACATTGGCGTCGGGGCTCTTGGTCATGCGTTCGAGCGCCTTGATAGCCTGCTCGAATTGCTGCGCCTTCAGGCTGACCTCGGCCATCGTCTGGATGGCCGTATCGGCCGGGTTGAGTTTTTCGCGCACGAGCGGGTTCGTCGGCCCGCGCTGAGCGGCACCCCGCGCTCCCCTGGCCTGCTGGAATCTCTCGCGCATCTGCTGGCGGAATTCGTCAAACTTCTTCTGCTCGTCGACGGTTAGTTCTTTGCCGTCGCGCTGCTTCTGGAACAATTCACGCATCTCAGCCGGCATATCCTGCATCATCCTTCCGCGCATGCCAGCGCCGCGGCGAGCACCGCGGCCTCGCCGGCCGCCCTGCTCGCCACCGGCACGTTCGCGCTCGCCGGCAAAGACGGGCAAACACATCAGCACTACAGCTACTACTGCCGACATCATCAACAACTTCTTCATGATCAGGTCTCCTTTTTCAATGGTCAAATCTGGGCCACGGCGTACATCGCCATGTCAGCCCGTTGCTCTCTATCTCCAGGGGCCGCCCGCGGCCTCTCTCGCCAGCCGATGCCGGCGAGAGTATCAAGGCCGCAGTTACTGCTCTGGGTGGCACCTGAGGGCGCCTCATTTTTCACTTCCTTTTTTACGCTTATCGCGGCATCGGCCTCTTCGACCTAAGGGCGTGCTTCATAAACTCCCTGAGCGGCGCCTTCTCTTCTTCGGTCAGCTCTGCACCGCTCCTTAACTTGTCCAGGAGTCCCCTGATTCCAGGGCCCATCGGCCCGCGGCCTTGCTGCCTGAACCCCATCCGCCCCCTCGGCTTGCGCATGCGCTCCACGAACTTCTTGCGCTTGGCTTTCTCTTGGTGGGTCAGTTCCCCGCGGCTCCTGCGCTTGTGCAGGAGTTCTCTGATTGCCGGCGGCGCCGGCCTCTTCGGCTTGCTCATGTGCTCCATGAACTTCTTGACCTTGGCCTTCTCTTCTTCGGTCAGTTCTTCACCGCTCTTTAGCTTGTCCAGAAGTTGTCTGATTGCCTGCGGCGCCGGCCTCTTCGGCATCATCCTTTCGCGCATGGCACCGCCGCGGCGAGCACCGCGGCCTCGCCGGCCGGCCCGCTCGCCCCTGGCCTGGCGGAACCTCTCACGCATCTGAGGCCGCATATCCTGCTTCATCCTTTCGCGCATGCCGCCGAAACGGCGAGCACCGCGGCCTCGCCGACCGGCCCGCTCGCCCCTGGCCTGGCGGAACCTCTCGCGCATTTGAGGCCGCATATCCTGCATCATCCTTTCGCGCATGCCGCCGAAACGGCGAGCACCGCGGCCTCGCCGCCCGGCCCGCTCGCCCCTGGCCTGGCGGAACCTCTCGCGCATCTGCTCGCGGAATCCGTCCAGCTTCGCTCTCTCGTCGTCAGTCAGTTCTTCGCCGCTGCGCCGCTTCTGGATCAATTCACGCATCTCAGGCGGCAGATCCTGCATCATCCTTTCGCGCATGCCGCCGAAGCGGCCAGCACCGCGGCCTCGCCGGCCGCCCCGCTCGCCGGCAAAGGCCGGCAAGCACATCAGCACTACAGCTACTACTGCCGACATCATCAACAACTTCTTCATGATCTGGTCTCCTTTTTCAATGGTCAAATCTGGGCCACGGCGTACATCGCCATGTCAGCCCGTTGCTCTCTATCTCCACGGGACAAGTCCCCCGCCCGCGGCCTCTCTCGCCAGCCGATGCCGGCGAGAGTATCAAGGCTGCAGTTACTGCTGTCGGGGGTTACCAAAAGGGGTCTCATTCCTCAGTTCCTTCGTCTTCAGCGTTTGGGCGCCTGCGGCGGTGTCTCCTCAAGAACTTCCTGAGCCTGGCTTTCTCTTCGTCGGTCAGCTCTTCGCCACTCTTGCGCTTCTCCAGGAGTTCCTTGATTTCGGCCCGAACCTTGCGGGCGTTTTGCATAAACTCCTTGAGCTTGGCCTTCTCTCCGTCGGTCAGCTCTTCGCCGCTCTTGCGCTTGTGCAGGAGTTCCCTGATTCCTTCGGGAAGTTTCTCCCTGAGGCGTCGGTGAATCCGGGGCTTACCTTTCGCTCGGCGGCGAGGACGATTGGGACATTCACCTTCTGCCAACGCTATTACCGCCGAGAACACAACGATCAGCCCGGCCGCAAAAATGCTCAACTTTCTCATCATAAGCTCCTCCTTGTTGTAACCTACTACACCTTGCCTGCCATTCCAGCTCGACGTCTTGCTGATGAGTTAAATGGCGGGCAGCCGAGAAAGTTGCGGAGGATTACTTCTGATTACAAAAAAGCCCCTCAGGGCCGTCCGGACGAGGAGAATACGTGAACAGAGAGCCATTCGGCGTAGTACACCCCTTCACGCGCGCCTATCCTGCGTTGGTGGCCTCGGAATCGTCCATATCGGAATCCACGTCGTCAGCCAAGTCGTCCTCAAACGGCGCGGATTCTTCACCGATCAGTGTCATCTCGTTGGCGATCCGCAGCGCGGCACGTCCGAAACCCGTGCCCAGACGCAGTATGAGGAAGCCCAGATACCCCGCTGCCGGCAGAACGAGAGCAGAACGCACGCCCGTCAGCCCGGACCGGGCACCCCACCGGCGGAACTCTTCGGCCTCGCCGCTCGAAATCGCCAGCATAGCCGTTGCACCGAGCCATCCGACAAATACCACACCTGCACTGAAGACAAAGCCGACTACTCCCAGCAGCAGTATGATCTTCGAGATCACCTCGAGCAGGGCCAGGCCGGCTGCGAATACCGGCTGTTCCGCCGCATCCGGGTCGCGATTGATGATGCGCACGCCGATCAGCCCAGGCTTGTGGAGCAGGTATGCGGCGAATATCGCAAAACACGCAGCGAGCAGCAGGCCGGTAGATACGCCGATCTCCGTCCGTTTGAGCAGTACCGTTGCGCCCGTCAGTGCCAGTGCAGCCGCCGCGATCACACACAGAAGCATCGCACCGTGCAACAGGGTGGGGTCATCGATAAGGACTATGTCACGCCGCAGCCAGTTGCAGCTTGATGCGGCAAAGATGAATCCGATCAACGCAGCAGCCAGCCCGGTCAGCCCCAGCATCACCAGCCAGTGCCAGACGGCAGCACCGTCCCCGCCCCGGGGCGCGCCCATCCAGGCAATCGACTTGTCCAGTACAGCAAACTGAGACAGAGCGACGAGGGCTATAATCAGGGTCGACGCCAGCAGTGTCGCTGCAGCGAGCGCGGCGAGTCTATGCAGGGCCGGGATGACATCGCCTTCGGCGGATTTCCTGCGTCGGACCGAAAGGCGGCCGACGAATCCGTCGAGGGCCGCTGCGAGCCAGAAGAGCGGCGTCGAACGCGGGGCACGTTCGGGCCGGCGCCATTTTCGGCCGCGTCCCGTCCGGGGCACGGCTTCGTTCACCGGCATCGGCTCGTCCTTCGGTACCTCGTTGACCCACCCGCACCGCGGGCACTTCACCATTGCGCCCGCGAATTTGTCCTCGAGCGTCAGCCTGCTGTCGCATTCCTCGCAGCGGAAACTGATCATCGACCCTCGCCCGATCTTCTTTCTTGTCCATTCAATGGTCAGTCATTCGCGCCGAGCACGTCTTTCATCGAGTAGAATCCGGCCGGCTTGCCGGCGAGGAACCTGGCTGCCCGGAGGGCGCCTCTTGCGAAGTTCTCGCGGCTGTGCGCCTGGTGGCGCAGTTCGATCCGCTCGCCCTGTGTCGCGAAGATCACGGTGTGATCGCCTACGATGTCGCCGGCGCGGACGGCGTGGATGCCGATCTCGCCGCGCGGCCGCTTGCCCACGCGCCCCCGGCGGCCGTAGACCGCGTGTTCGCTGAGATCGACACCGAGCGCGCCGGCTATACTCTCGGCGATGCGCAGCGCGGTGCCGCTTGGGGCGTCGCCCTTCTGATTGTGATGCGCTTCGATTATCTCGATGTCGTAATCATTCCCGAGACGCCTGGCAATCTCGGCGGCGATCTCGAAGACTACATTGACGCCCACGCTCATATTCGGAGCCAGCAGCAGCGGGATCTTTTCGGAAGCCGCCCGCAGCCTGCCGACTTGGTCTGAATCGAAGCCGGTAGTCCCGATCGCCATTGCGATATTCCGCTCGACACAGTTCGCCAGGCGCTCCATCGTGCTTTGCGGCGTGGCGAAATCGATCATCACGTCGACGCCGTCTGGCAGTTCGGTGCCGAATTTCACCCTGGCTCCCGGAGCGGCATCGGCCCCGTGCAGCGGATGGTCGGCGCGTTCGAGCGCGGCTGCAAGCTCGAGTTCGGCATCCTCGCAGACCAGCCGGACGAGCATCCTGCCCATGCGCCCCCCCGCTCCGTTAATCTCTACTCGTATCACCTGTCGTTCCTCCGTTCACTTGATGCTCATCAACATGATTTTGACGCGACTTCCTGCGGTCGGCTGCAACAATCAGCATCGGGAATACGATATCGCTCAGGCAGCACGGCACCATGACGGCGATGGTGATCATGATGAAGACTATCCCGATCCTATCGCTGCTGAACAGGTTGCATTCGGAATAGAACGAAACGAGATAGAATATCGACGCCATTGTGCTCACGAGTACGTGCCCCGCGTGTGAGTAGACAGTGCTTTTCGCGATAGTGGCCGCCGCGCCGCATCCTGCCAGACATCCGATCACGACGAATGGCAGCACCAGCCCGGGATGCTCGATCAGGCAGAAGTGGACCGTCCACCGGCTGCCCAGCAGGCGCCCGCCCAGTGCCGGCATAAAGATGTCACTCAAGCTGCAGAAGACCGTTGCACCGATGAAGCCCACTATGCACGCCTTCAGAAACTTCCTCTCGTAACGGTAGAACATCGCCGTCGTAGCCGTCGCGCTCAAGAGCAGATGCGCCGGATGGAATGTGTGGAACAGGCTCTGCAGCCCTTCGATGCGCTGCTGACCGGTTGAGGACTGCGCCACAAACAAAAGAACGCTGGTGAGCATCAGCCCCGTCGCGGAGCAGAATATGCTGTAGGGCAGATGGTCCTGGAGTTCCTTGCGCAGATTATTCATCATCACCCTCTCCGGCAAATAGTTCGACCCAGACAAACCGAAGTATATGCCGAGCAGGCAGAAGAGTCAATAAAACAGAGATGCATCCGGACACGATCCCGCCGACGTGCGGCTGTAGTCTGAATGTTTTTTATCTTGCGGGTGGAGCCGTGGGGCGCTATACTTGATGCCGGGTGGGCTGCACGTGCAGGAAATACTCGAGCCAAAACCGTAAAACGCGCGGCGAGAGCTACCGAAAAGAATAACATAGGGGTAAGTATGCAAGCCGGACCGTTGTCCGGTCTCGGCAAGGAGGAATGCAAATGAAGAACGTACGGCTGTGGTTGATGGCGGTGGCTGTAATGGCGGCAACATCGGGGATATTGACGGCCGGCGAGAAGGCGGCGGCGCCCGCCAAGCCCAAGCGCAGGAGGCCGGTTCGGGCGGCAAGGCGCGTGCCTGGAAAGGCCGTTCCGGCGGCCAAGCGAATACTAATCCCCAAGAACGACAGCGAATACTATCAGGCTCTCGCCGAAATACACAGCCGGTATCAGATTCTCGACGACGCCGAGAAGTGCTACCTGATGGCCATCGAAAAGGAAAAGGATCCCGAAAATGCCGTCAGACTGCAAAGCTCGCTCGCGAAGCTCTACATCACGTTGAATCGCGAATCTGATGCGGTCGGGCTGCTCGAGATCGCCGCCCGGACTACCGCAAACAAAGCCGCACAGGTCAAGGCGCTTTTCGAACTCGCACGCATACTCGAAAAAAGCAAAAAGACCGAGAAGGCGATAGATGCCTACAAGGCCATCTCGGCGGCAGCCGACCGGCCCCGGGACAAACACACCGCAAGAGCCGCCCTCTTGCGGCTGTACCAGAGGTCGGGCAAGCTCGATCAGGCCATCCAGGATTACGAAAAGAAGGTAGCCGAGACACCCGACGACGAAGAGGCCCTCTATATTCTGAGCGAAGTCTACGACAGGCTCAAGCCGGATCCCGAGAAAGCCACCGCCATTATCGAGAGACTTCAGGCGAAAACGCCCGACGATCGGCAGCTTCAGGACCGGCTTGCCATTGCCTACCTCAAGCACGAGCAGCCGGAGAAAGCCGTCGAGCTTTTCAAGAGGTCACTCGAACGCAAACCGGATGAGAAATCGCACTACTTCGGCCGCAGCGCCGAGACATACCGCCGCGCCGGCAACAAGGAGGAGGCCCTCGAATGGGCCCGCAAACTCGTCGAAACCGACGAGCCCACCGCCGAGGCGCACGACCGGCTGGCAAGGTTCTATGCCGTTATGGCAATGAACAAAGAAGCCGTCGGAGAGCTGCAGAAAGCGATCGAGCTGGCCAAGACGCCCCACGAACGCCATCGATTCATGCTCATGTGCGGCGATGCGATGTCTCGCTTTGGTGAAATCGAGAGCGCGAGGCAGCTCTTCGAGCAAGTCCTGCACGAATCAAAGGACGACCGCTACAAGCGATTTGCCCAGAAGATGCTCTCGAAACTGCAATCCAAGCCGCAATTGGACAAGATTGCCCCCCTGCCAGGAAGGCCTCGGCCAAAGGTGACGCCGGTTCCCAAGAGACCCAGGAAGCCGGAGCCCGCCCCCGTGGCGCCAAAGCCTGAAACCGAGAAGCCGAAATAAAGAAGCGGAGACGTCACGTCTCCCACACCAGGCCGGCCTGCCACGCACTTCACGCACAGGCGCCGTGGGGTATGATCCCAGAGCTTGGGACATACTGGACAACGGTGATCCAGAGGCAATGGCTGTTTTCAACCCGAATCGCATGCAATCTGATTCCTGGCCGCATAGCGGCCAAGGGATACAGCCTGGGGCTTCAGCCCCAGGAATCAGACAGTATAATAGGTGTGCCCTGAAGGGGCACAGCAGATGCTCCTTTCCGCCGCCCCTTCCGGGCGGGGCGTGTTTTTCCGCTCCGCAACTGGGGCTGGAAGCCCCCAGGCTCTATGCCCCCCGGCTCTCAGCGGCTCCGCAGCGAAGAGACGGGGCCTCCCCCCACGCGTACCGGACGCTGACGCTCACATTCGCGGCTGACGGCCCGCAATTCCTCGCCAGCCCGAGCACTAAACACATCGTCACACTCGATGCCGCATAAAATTGTCTTGCTTTTACGGGGTCACTACGAAAGCCTGCCCCACGATATTGCTGTCCGGCTCAGGTACCCGGAATTCGGCCCGGTCGGGGCGAGAAGATCGTCAGGGCTTATGATGGTGATGGGCAGTCTCCGCAGGCACTGGTCACTGACGCTTGCCCTGCTCGCGGATCAAGTCGAGGGCGTCGCTTTGCTGCGGGGCGATGATGAGCGCGTCGTGGAGCGTGGAGAGTGCGGCGGTCGGGCGGACGTGGACGTCGTAGAGCAGCGAGCCGCTTGCCTTGTCGGCCTTGATGATTCTCCCGAGCAGCAGGCCGCGCGGGAAGACGCCCATTTCGCCTGAGGTGAGCACGGCATCGCCGGGCTCCGGCGGCTTCTCGTGGAGATCGAGCATGCGAAGTGTGTCGGTGAGCGTACCGGTGACGTGGCGGCTTTCAGCCGTGCGCGGGGTATACGCCGCGACGCGGCAGAGCGGATGCGTGACGAGCCTGACAACGCACGCTGAGCCGCGAACAGCCGAGACGATCCCTACGACTGACTTGCCGGAGATCACTCCCGAGCCAGCCTTTACGCCCTGTACGCTGCCGCGGTCGAGGATTGCTATCCCGGGCCAGTTTGTGGCGTCGCGCCCGACGACCCGCGCTTCGGTCAGCTTGAGCTCCGATGGGCTGTCCTGTGTCTGTGCGAAGAGAAGCGTCCTGCAGATAGTCTCGAGGCTGCGCTCTTTCTCGACGAGCTGCGCCTGTGCGATCTCGAGCTTCTGTTCGAGCAGGGCGATCCGGCTGCGTGCATCGCGCAGTTCCTGTGCCCGGTCACCGACGGCTCCAAGCCATTCGCCAATACGGCCGAGGCCGTCGCTTACCGATGCGACGGCAATCTGCGGATATACGAGGCCCGCCACGGCCCAGCCGCGTTCGGACTCGTGTAACCCTCGGAACAGCGTAACATTGAGCAGGCTCACGGCTACCAGCGAAGCAGCGATGATCTGCGATTTGCGACTGCTTGTGCGGGCGAACATGCGGATTGCCCCGGGCTTTTTGATGTGGATGAACGTTGCGAGATCAGGCCTGCCCGCCCCCGCCACAGGCGGGCGGGTATGGAGGGCTCAATCAGGCCTTTCGTCACTGTGGAGATAGTCCTTGAGTATATCGAGCTGGTCGAGGACGACGCCCGTGCCTTTCGCAACGCTGGTGAGCGGGTCGTCTGCAACACGTACCGGCAGATCGGTTTTCTCGTTGATGTATCTGTCGATTCCACGCAGGAGGCTGCCACCTCCGGTGAGTACCATCCCCCGGTCGACGATGTCGGCGGCAAGCTCGGGGGGGGTCCGTTCGAGGGTCGTTCTGATGGCCAGTACGACTGCTTCGATCGGCTCGCGCAGCGCTTCGCGGATTTCTTCGGATGTGACGCTGATACGTGTGGGCAGGCCCGTAAGGTGGTGCCGGCCTTTGACCTCCATCGTCAGTTCTTCATCGAGCGGGCTGGCCGAGCCGATGGTGATCTTGACGCGCTCGGCGGTCTGCGGGCCGATCTCGATGTTATACGTGCGTTTCATGTGGCTGGTGATCGTTTCGTCCATGTTGTCGCCGGCAACGCGGATGCTCTGGCTGGAGGCCGTATCGCCGAGCGATATGACGGCGACTTCGGTCGTCCCGCCGCCGATGTCGACGATCATGTTGCCGACGGGCTCGGTGATCGGCAGTCCGGCGCCGATCCCGGCGGCTTTGGGTTCGTCTATGGTGTAGACTTTCCTGGCGCCGGCGCGCTTGGCTGATTCGAGAACGGCCCGGCGTTCGACGGGTGTGATGCCCGATGGTATGGCTATGACGACGCGCGGCCTCGGGCAGAAGCCCCACCTGCGGCGATGCACCTTCCGGATGAAGTATCGCAGCATGGCTTCGGTGATGTCGAAGTCTGCGATGACGCCGCCTTTCATCGGCCTGACGGCGGCGATCGTTCCAGGCGTCTTGCCGAGCATCTCGGCGGCGTAGAGGCCGACCGCTTCGCCGTTGCGCAAGACACGGCCGTCGCGCTTCGAGACGGCCACGACGGAAGGCTCCGAGATGATGATGCCTTCACCGGGGATGCAGACGAGTGTGTTCGCAGTGCCGAGATCGATTCCGATATCCGTAGAGACCAGCCCGACGAGCCTGTCAACCAGAGAGTCCAGAAGCATGGTTACGGATCACCTCTGAGTATTGATCTGTGCAACCCCGGCGCAGCCCGCGAATGGCGGAATGTTGACCGCCGGTCCTTACTCGGTCGCCTTTTCGGGCCTGCCCGAGTCTCCGGCATCATCAGCCTTGTCGCTTCTGTTTTCGACATCACTGCTGCCGCGCGTTCGCGTGCGTGTTGCGCTTGGCCTTCCCCGCTTGGTCGGGTCGGGCAGGTAGTTCTTCTTCAGGTTATAGCTGATGAAGAAGACGCCGATGACGAGGAATATGAATGAGAACACCAGCAGCGCAGCGTAGATGCCGCTCTTGCGTGCAACACGTATCTTAGGCATCTTGAGTTCATCCCCTCCGTGGGCGGGCAGGCGCTGTCCCGGCTCCGGGCGGCGACTACATTATATCCCTATCGCGGTTTCAGTTGCGGCCTCGTCGCCGACCATAATCTGTTCTTTGACCAGAGTAATGCGGGCTGAGCACCGCTGTGCGAGTACCTTTTCGACCGTAACCTCGCCGACGAACTCGGCGCCTCGGTAGATTATGAACTTCATGTTGGGCTCGACTTTATCCTCGCGGCCGACGCTCAACAGCACGATCTTAGTTTCCTCGCTAACGCCCAGTACCTTGCCGCGAACGGGCGGAACGACGCCGACCCCCCTCTCTTCAAGGGCCATTCTAATAACATTCGGCGCTATCCGCTTGGCGGCGGCAAGAACGCTGCCTTTCTCATCGATCTCTTTCTGCTGGCCGGCGATCTGGTCCTCGAGCTTGCCGATTGTGCGCTTGGATTCGCCTTGTGCGGCGCTGAGGAGGACGACCTGCTCGTCGGAGAGCGACTTGGCTTCACGCAGGCGGGCGAGTTCCGCCGTGCGGCGGTCGAGCTCGGCCATTACCGTCTTGCGCTGCTGATCGGTCGACTTCCACCGTTGATCCAGGGCTTCGTAGGACTGCTGCAGCCTCTTGTTAGCATCCGCGAGCTCCGTGTTTGTATTCTTGAGTGTGGTGATCTGCGTGTTCTTCTGGGTGACCTCATCTTCCTTATCGTCGAGCTTGCTTTTCAATTCGGTCTTATCGCGGACGAGGCCGTCAATCCTCTGTTTCGACGTGTCGGCCAGCACATCATAATCCCCCCTCCACTTCTCGACAAGAGCCTGTCTGCTCTCGGCCTTGTCCTTCCAATGCTGCTCGTGTGCAAACAGCACGCCGCTGATTGTCACAAAGACCAGCGAAAGGAACAGGTTCGACACGACAAAAACTTTAGCCAGTGTACTCATTGATGGCTCCCTGTACGCCAAGTGGGGCGAAGACGTTATAGTTGGCTCCGCGCAAGCGCAAAACTCGCCTCCTGCAGTAGCCGTGATTATAGAAGAAATACAAAAAGTGTCAAGGGAAAAAGAATTGAGAAAAAGGTATTTCTCAAGACCTCAGACTTCAGACCTCAGGCGTCAGGCGTCAGATTTCACAGGCATGCGATGCTGCTCTTGCCTGTAGTCTATAGCCTGGAGCCTCCCATCCTCAACCTTTCCGTCCCTGCCCGTCCGGCAGGCGGGTTCGGGATGCAATGCGGCGTCGTAGAGCAACAGCGGCCAGCAGTGCGCCGGCAGCCAGATTCGCCCACGCAAAGACGCTGCCCCACTTCATATAGAACGTCGTCCGGTCGTCCAGCATCACGCGGCCTACGAGCCATCCTGCCACCTGTTTCCTGCGTCCGTTGTGCTCCAAGATGCTCTGCAACCTGCCGTCAGGCCCGATAAAGCCCGAGATGCCCGTGTTCGTCGCACGCACGACGCTCCTGCGATACTCGACCGCGCGAAACCTCGAAATCGCCGTATGCTGCTCGATTTCAGGGCTGTTACCAAACCACCCGTCGTTCGAGATGACGATGAAGAAATCGACCTGCCGGCCATCGCGGAAATACTCGCCAGCCAGTTCGGGAAAGACGTCCTCGAAGCAGATCAGCACGCCGAACCGTGCACCTTTCAGCTCGAAGACGACCGGCTCTGTCCCGGCCGTGAAGCCGCGCTCGTAAGGCACTATCGGCATCAGAAACGGCAGGTGCCTGCCGAAAGGCACGTATTCACCGAAGGGAACGAGGTGCATCTTGTCGTAGCGGGCGAGGGGCCGCTCGGCTCCGCCGAAGCGATCGATATAGAAGGCACTGTTGTAAAGCCCGCCGGAATCGCCGGCTGGACTGTCGCTCCCCGGTGCCAGGTGATTGGCGCCGACGAGCAGGCGGCACCGGCGCCTGGCTGCCAGTTCTTTCAGCCGCCGCCGCATCTCGCCCGACCACTTATCGTCGGTGTCGCTGAGAACGCCCGTGATCATCGTTTCGGGCCAGACGATGAGATCGGCGGGCGTACCGCCCGCTCTCGCGGCAGCTGCGGCCAGGTTGGAAAGAGCCATGTGCCGCTTGAAACTCTCGCGTCGGGCCTTGATCGACATGTCGTTCTTGGCGTCCTGTTTGATGTTGGCCTGCACGTTGGCGATAACCGGCCCCGGGCGGGGATTCGTCTGCCACAGACGGAAGAAGCCATAGCCAAGAATGAGAGCGAAGATGGCCGCTGCGCACACCGCCTGTCCAACGGGCAGCCGCCGCCTGCCGGTCTCGAAAGCACTCCGCCGCCACAGATGCCACGAGTCGAATACCAGCCCGTCGATGGCGGCGATGGCAAAGCTAATGCCGTATACGCCGAGCGTGTCGGCGATCTGAATGAACGCGAGCCGTTCGTGCAGCGAATGGCCCATCAGCAGCCACGGGAATCCGCCGAACAGCCGCGCCCGGAGGCACTCGGCCGTCGTCCAGGCAATTGGCAGTGCAAGGGCCATCGGCAGCCGCATCCATCGCCGCAGCAGGCGTACCTGGCACGCCGCCAAGACGAAATACACCGCCAGGTAGGCCGACAGCAGCAGCCAGCCGATTACGGTCACCCGCGCCAGCCACACGACGCCAATCTGGAAGAACACCAGGCCTGCGAGGAAGCTCAGCCACAGCCCCCGCCGCCAGGGCGAACGCTCCTGTATTGCAGCGAAGGGCACAAGCGCAACGAAAACCACCGGCGCTATCCATTGCGACATATACGCCGCCGCCGGCAGCATCGCCGCAGCGAGGGCGAGAGCGACGTCGTTGGCCGGGTACTTTCGCATCGTTTATCCTCCCGATGTGGGGCAGCAATGGCTTACCTGCCCGCCGGCAGGCAGGCGCCCGCAGCTCGATGAGTTATCTCATCAGTAATCAGTTATCAGTGATCAGTAATCAGTTATCAGTTATCAGTTATCAGTTGGCCGCGTAGCGGCCACGGGATAAAGCCTGGGGCTTCGAGCCCCAGGACTCAGTTCGCATAATATCTGTGCCCTGGAGGGGCACGGTTCTTTTTTCCTCCGCCCCTTCAGGGCGGCTCCTTTTGTTTGGCTCATCACCTGGAGCTCGAAGCCCCAGGCTACACGCCTCCGCTGCTCCGCAGCGAAGAGCAGGTCCACAATCCTATTATTCCATAAAGACTGGTCACTGAACAACTGTCAGCTTGGCTGTTTCGGCTCCGGGCGCGGGATTCGTATCACGATTGTTCTTGCCAACACGTCGCCCACGCGCTGCGCCAAGCGGGTGTTGAGGATGAAAAGCATACCTACGGGTGCCAATATGAACGCGTCGACGAGTCGAAAGACCGATCTGATCACTATCTGCCAGAGCGCGGGCCGCCGGCCGTCCCAGGTGACTACTGCGACGCCGGCCAGCCTCTTGCCGGGAGTCTGCCCCATTGCAGCCTCGCAAATGAGGGAATACGGTACGCTCAACACGTGCATCATGATAATGAGCTGGATTTGCCCGGGCTGCTCGCTCGACATGATCGCCGTCAACAGCAGGCAAAGGACGGAAATGAGCGAGAAATCGAACATGGCCGCCACCGCCCGCAGCCGCCAGTCGGCCACGAAAAGCGTTCCGGAGGGCGTCTCCAACACAATGACCCGCCCGCGCGCACGCCACAACGACACGCCGACGCCTATCATCAATGTGCTGAACAGCAGCCCCAGCACCAATACGACCTCGATGCGGTGGGCATACGGCAGCGAGTAGACCGTCACCGGCTCGGCCCAGAAGGCGGCATGCCGCCGACCAGCCACAGCACCCGCGGAGGCGGGCTCGTTGCGCTGCACGATCCTGACGATCTGCCTCGATGCGACTATCGCGGAAGGGCGCCCTTTGTGGCGGCCCGCCATCAGGAATAGCGTACGATCCCGACGCGGATCGGCAAGGCCCTCGATGCTCTCCGGTTCCGACCACGTACCGCCATCGAAGTTCCGAGAGACTACCGGATGCTTCGCCGAGATTCCGCGAACCGAGTTCTGCATGAACAGCCACAAGCGGTCCCCGCCGCAGACGGCGATCCGTGTCGTGTGGGCGATGCCATCGATCGCGGCGGGCTCGCTCCAGCCCTCGGGCGTGATGGATGCGTAGTAGATAGTGTCATGCTCGTCCTGCCCGCCCGCCGAGTCAGGGTTCAGGGCGGTGGCGCGGCTTCGCCAGAACACATAAAGCACGCCGCGCAAGCGGGCCGCACAGATGTTGCTGCAATCCGCCGGCGATGACGGCCCGCTGGGTGGCTCGGCCCACAGGCCTCCGCGGAGCACCGCAGCGTGGATTTGGCATTTGGCCCCTCCTGCCCGCCCCGGCGGGCCCGTGGGCAGCGGCTGCCCCGGTAATGCGTCTGATGGCCCCATCTTGGCCGCCTCTTCCTCGGACGGCCCGTCCGAGGATGTACATACACCGAAGACCCA